>JAEEJT010000007.1 GCA_016282055.1 Bacilli bacterium | reverse complement strand
TCAAGAGGCAAAAGAAATGTTGATAGAGCTGAATTTAATAGATTTGTTGTTTTATCAATGGAAGAAAAGAAAGCATTCTTCAAATCATTAAAGAAATAAAATAACAGAATTATTATATAAGAGGTTGAAAAATACCTCTTTTTATTTTGTATAATTATATTAGAAAGATTATTGTTTTATGAAATATTTTAAAGAATCATTTGAATACGTACCAGGAAGAAATAACTTAGCTGTAACTATTTTTGTTCCTTATGATTGTCCTAATAATTGTCCATTTTGCACAAGTAAGAGCGATTATAAAGATACTTCTAATTTCTCATTAAAGAAAATATTGAAGGCAATTCCTAAAGTTGCTAATTTTGATTTAATTAAAGATATAGTTATTACAGGTGGAGAACCTTTCGCTGATTTAAAACAACTTCAAAAAATATTAAATGAATGTAGTAAGTATGGTAAAAATATTTATATAAATACTACGCTACCAGTTAGAAGTAAAGAAGAAGCAACAAAAATATACAGATTTATTTGTAAAAATGAACAAATAATTAACGGCTTAAATATTTCAAGACATATGTGTTTAAAGACAAATTATGAAGATGACGAATTAATTAAAAAAATATATAAAAACACAATTGTTAAATTAAGAATAAATAGCGTTCTTTTGAATGTAACAGCTGAATTAAAGCGTGTATCTGATTTTATTAAATATTATTCTAAATTCGTTCATTCAATTAATTTTAGAGGCGATTATACAAAAGTTAAAAATCAAGATGATTTAAGAGGTTTAGATGAACCAATATTAAATATTTTATTTAATTTAAGCTATTTATATTACATTTCAAGTGGTGGTTGCTTAGTTTGTAATAACAATGATTTTATTACAAATAATGATGTTTTAGTAAGTTATCACAGAGGATATGAGCATAGCTTAGTTAAAAAAGGACGTTATTTAATATTAAATGATATTATTATAAAACAAGATGGTAAAATCTTATCTGATTGGGACGGAGAAGAATTAAATCTTAAATTATTAAATATTGATTTCTGTAATTGTGATAAATGTGAGGAGAAGTAAGTATGATGACTAGAAGAGGAAATAATTCAAATACAGCTGATTTTAAAACTTTTAATTATAAAGGATATGTAGTTTCATTTAATTTTAATATTTCAGAATCTCCTTATTCTTATATAGTTATTACAATAAGAAGAAAAGATAGAGTTTTAAAACTTAATTACCCTATTCATACTGCAATAAACTTACAAGAATACGCAGAATTAATGAAAGAAGTTTATGCATTGATTGACTTTGTATGTCTTAATGTTGAATCTGAAAAGAAAGAGTATCTTGAACAAAGCAAAGAAGATATATCTGATTCCGTTCTTGAAGTTTTAGGAAGAATGAACGTTACTCAAAATAATAATAGAAATATAAATTATGATGAAGATGTTAAACCATTTGACCATTGGACAGAAGATGATGAAAAAGTTGAAGAGAAAAAAGAAGATGATATAATGAGTTCATCTGTTTCTAATTGGTTTAATAATACTGATACAGAAAGATTCTTAAAATAAAGCTAAATTATATGAGGTAGTTTTTATATGGAAAAGAAATATTTAGTAGGTTACTTCTTCGGACGTGAAGCTGTTATGTGGGATGATGTTAAAGATTTCACAGAAACATTTAATGAAGAAACAGGTTTAACAACTATTACATTTAAAGAAAATGGTGTTGAATACACTTATGTTGGAAATGATAGAAATGGTTATACTGAAAAAGACCATAAAGCTCCAACAATTACTGATTATAAATTAATCGGAAGAAGAACAGCTTTAAGACACGATTACTTAAATGATGAGAAGAGAAAATCACCTGAAGAATTACGAGCTTATTTTAATTCACACGATGATGAAGAAGACGAAGAAGATGAAGATTCAGAAGATGAAGAAGAAGATGATGACATCTTATTCGGAAGATATAGAGGCAGAGGACACGTCCATCATCCATCAGAAGGTTGTTCTCCATATGCTGTTCATTTTGGTGGCTGCGGTGGTGGCTGCGGTAGTGGACATATTGGGTGTTAATTAATCTTTAATATAATTAAAAATAATATAAATGGGCTTATACAATGGCTCATTTTTATTTTTATAATTAAAAATGTATAAAATATTAAAGAGGAAGATTACTATGAGTGCTTTTGTAAATGGTGCTATATCAGCTTTTACTAGATGTTTAAAATTAATTGACATATTAGACCCTGAAGGTGAAGATGTTAATTTAATTGATTTAAGAAATCAAATAAACATTTATATTGCAATGTATAAAGAAATTGATAAAGCAAAGGCTGAAAAACCTATTATTGATGAAACTTGGAAGAAAATTAAAGAAGCAACTACTTTAACCGATGAACAAATTGAAGAGTTTGAAAAAGTTTTAGCTGATGCTTAATATAAAATAATAATGCTAAATTAAATGTATTATACGAGGATTTTAATATGGGCTTTGAGTATCAAAAAGATTTAGAAAATAAAGGTAGATTAAGACCTACTTATACTGATGAATTATTAGATTCAATTTATGATAAAAAGACTTCTTTAGAAATTGATATAAAAAAAGAATTAGATGTTTTAAAGGAACTTAAAAGTCAATTAGAAGATGAACAGGATGAAGCTTGTAAATTAAGAGATTCTATCGTTGATTGGGATTCATCTGAAATGGAAGAAGCAGAAGATAAATGTTACGATTTATATCAAAAATTATCTTTCATTGAAGATTTGATTGATGATTTAGAAGAATTAGTTAAAAAATTATAAGGATTAAAAAAATGGGAAATAAAAAATTAATTATAAATGGTGGAAATAAATCTTTTAGTATAAAAGACAATAAGTCTTTTTGTTTAAAAGACTCTGTTTATACTCCAATTGTTCCTGAAGTATTCCTTCCATATGCTCTTAAATCAGCTTTTCAAAGTTTTGAACCTCAAATACAAGTTGATTATATTAATCAAAATAAACAATTGAAGGTTACAAATATAAGTGATATAAAACCATATTTAGATGGAACGTTACATACATATAAAAATAATCCTTATTCTACTTATCTAGAAGTAGGCATAATTTTAACTAAACATCATATATCTAAAACACATTCAACATTAAACAGTGATTATGAATTATTAGACTTACCAGATAATGCTATTATATTATGGAATACAACTACTTATGGTAGAAGCACTAATCCAGGAAGGTTAACTTTCACTATTGATTTAGATACAGGATATATTAAATTCAAAGATTATGAAAGAACGGATGACCCTGATGAAAAATGGTCTCAAGTTGGAAGTGAAACAAATAATTGTTTAATATTTAATAAGATATATCCAGTTCCAACTAAACAAGTTACTCCAACTACTTTATATAGAGGTCAAGATGATAATCATAGTTATTATTTTTATGGATTAGTATTTAGATTAAAAGAATTTTCAGCAGTAAAATCTTCAGATGCTTATAGATTCTGTTTAACTCAAAAGTCACCTTTAAGCATTGCTGTTTCATACGATACAAATACAGGAAATATTAATACTTTACCTGTTAATGGATATACATATAGAGATATCTAATAATAACTGCTAAATTAAATAGAAACCTCCAGAATATAAATTAATTTTAATTGAGGGAGACTACAAGTTCGCAATAGTTCCGGTTTTTTAATTAATTTATATTCTTTTTTTATACTTAAATTGTATTTAATTGTATAATTGTAATAGTCACTAAAGGAGAGAATTATATGATTAGAGATAGTTTAGGAGACAGAATGAAAAAGTATGAGGCAGTTACTAAAACAACATTAGTTAGTAGAATGCCTATTATTATTAGATTAGATGGTTGTCACTTCCACACATTTACAAGAGGAATGAAGAAGCCGTTTGACCCAATCTTAAATAAAACAATGCAAGAAACAATGAAATATCTTTGTGAAAATATCCAAGGATGTGTTTTAGGTTACACTCAAAGTGATGAAATCACTTTAGTATTAGTTGATTATCAATCTTTAAATTCAACAGGTTGGTT
>JAEEJT010000100.1 GCA_016282055.1 Bacilli bacterium | reverse complement strand
CAGTTCTATAAAATACATCAAAATAACAAATTTGATCTTTCATTCCTGAATCAAAATAACCATTAGCCATTGTTAATTCATAAAAATCAAACATCAATGTGTAATTTAATTCATTTAATTTCATTTTATTGCCTCTTATTTACTTCTTTTAATAATAGAACGTGCTACACTTATACCATTAGCACCAGCTTGAGCAAGTCCTCTAGTGATACCAGCACCATCTCCACCAACGAATAGATTCTTAATATTTGTTTCGAATTCATTAGTAACCTTAACACGATCACTGTAGAACTTAGCTTCTACGCCATAGAATAAAGTATGATCATTTGCAATACCAGGAGTAACAGTATCTAATGCTTCTATCATTTCAACAAGTGATTTCATAGTGTTATATGGTAAGATTAATCCTAAATCACCAGGAATAGCTTCTTTTAATGTTGGTTTAACAAATCCTTCATCAATACGTTTCTTAGTAGATCTTCTTCCTTTTAAGATATCTCCATATTTTTGAACTATTACAGAACCATTTGAAAGTTTGTTTGCTAAATGAGCAATTGTCATAGCATATTCATTAGGATCTCTAAATGGATCATCAAATTCATGTGATACTAATAGGGCAAAATTTGTATTTTTTGAGCCAAGTTTAGAATCATGATAAGAATGACCATTACATAACATAATTCCTTCATGGTTTTCAATAACAACGTGTCCACTCGGATTTGAACAGAAAGTTCTTACTTGTGTTCCAACGCTTGTTGTATAAATAAATTTTCCTTCATATAAATACTTATTAATATTATCCATAATAATATTATTTGTCTCAACACGAACACCGATATCTACTCTATTATTCTTAAATTCAACATTATGTTTTTCAAGAGTCTTATGTAACCAATCAGCACCATTTCTACCAACACCTAAAACAACGTAATCTGAATTAATAATAGTTTCATCTTCTAATTTAACACCAGCAACTTTACCATCCTCAACTAAAATTTCATCAACTGCTGTTTCAAATAACATATCAATGTTTTCTTTTAATTTTTTATTGATTGATGTTAAAACTTGTAAGTTAACTTCTGTTCCTAAATGTCTTACACGACTCTTTAATAATTTAAGACCAACACTAATTCCAAGTTTTTCAATTTCATATACTTCTGGAGTTGTTGGGTCTGTTATTTCTTTTGGAGCTCCATGTTCCAAATTAATCTTATCTACATAATTTATTAAGTCTAAAACTTCTTCTTCAGATAGATATTCATCCATCCATCCACCAAATTCATCTGTAATGTTGAACTTACCATCAGAGTAAGCTCCACTTCCACCAAATCCACTTGTCATAGAGCAACTTGGTTTACATCCACTAAATCCGGCTTTATTTTTTGGACATTGTGTGATTTTCTTTTCCAAAATTGGACAACGTCTTTTATCAATATCATGTCCTTTATCTATTAATAAAACTTTTAGTTGGGGATTTTTAATCATTAATTCATAACATGTAAAATATCCCATTGGACCTGCACCAACAACTATAACATCATACTTTTTTTCCATTTAAAATCACCTTTTAAAATCTTTCATTATTTTTTACATTATATTATAACATAGATGGTCATTTATTAAAAGTATAAAAATTATTTAAAATGCCATAACGCGTGCAACTGATAATTTTTTAAAAAAAGTATTGCATATTTATCTAAAAGTGATATAATAATATAGCACGCGGGTATGGCGAAATTGGCAGACGCGCTAGACTTAGGATCTAGTTCCTACGAGTGCAGGTTCGACTCCTGTTACCCGCACCAATTAAAAAAATTAGCTTGGTATTATTATATACCAAGTTTTTTATTTTCCTGCACGTAGGAACATATTCTTACATGAATTTAAACCAATATTCTCTTTTTTGGATTATATATATATGTAATAAAAAAGAAAGGAGAATATACAATGGAAAATTTTGGAATAGAAAATGAACTTGAAATCATACAAGCTATTGATCATAAAAAATATGGTGAATTAAGTAAACACTGGCAGAAAGTTTTAACTATTGCTTTTGGAAAAACTAAACCAAATGAAGTTATCTATGCAATGAAGGGGCATTTAGGTGAAAAAGCTGATATATATGTTAGAATGAATCATCTTACCCGTTCTTTTAGTATTAAAAGTGGTAGAAATGTATCTGTACACACAGAAAAACTTTCTACTTTTGCATCATTTTTAAAATGGTGTGGTGTTGAAGAAAAATATCTAAATACTCTTAAACTTTTTCACTATGGTGATGATACAACAAACGGTATGGGTGAAGTAAGAAGAAAAATATCAGATTTATTACAATTATATAATAATGAAATTAAATAATTAAATGAAAGATTAAATGACAAGGAATTATTAAGGAAGTGTTTTTATAGATTCCTTAGTACTGGTACCTTATATCAAAATTGTTTTTGTTATTATATTTATCATGGTGATAAAAATTATGGGATTTTTGCTGATATTAAAGGTCTCGTAGAATTTTTACTTACTAAAGATTACAGTGATATTGAAACTATTCATTTTGGTCCTTTTACATATCAACCTTTTCTAAGATCTTTAAAAGGTATTGGAAGAAATATTAATAATAAAAGACGTTTTTATTCAAATATTAAATGGATTTCTATTTATGATGATATCATTGAATATCTTGGGTTCAATAAAAATAAGGAAGATTAACTTCCTTATTTTTTCTTTTTTGATAATATTCTTTCTTTAATTGCATCAAATCTTTCTTTAGCATCACTATATTTTAAAGATTGTAATTTTGGAAATTTTGAAACCAAACCTTTAAATGGATGTAACAAACTATAGTTATTTTTAAGTTTTTCTTTAAATACTATTAAATCTTCTTTTACATTATGTAATTTTTCAATTGCTTTATTGAACTTACCAACTCTAATACATGACATAGTTGTATCAAAAATAAATGTTAAAACTAATATAATTGATGCTATATAACATACTATATCAGGGAATAATTCAACAAACTTAATTACTAGTGGGTGTCCAAGATAAACTATAAGTATAGTTAGTAATGTGAATAATGATGAGTTTAATAAACATACTCTACCATTTATATTAAATTTATAATGTGAATAATCCCACCATCTCATATGAAATAATTTTTCCATTACGTAACTTGTAATATATTCAAGTATTGATGATATAAAGAAACCTGCAATTAAAACAAGCCAAATATCACCTAAATTATAGTCAAAATCGGGTTTTACTAAATATAATGGTAATAATATGCCTAAAGCACCAAATCCATATATGGGGCAAATTGGAGCATAAAGAAATCCTCTGTTTTGGAATTTCTTTTTTGGAATATAACAATATATTACTTCACAAATCCAACCTAGTAAAGCATATATAAAAAAATATAAAATATACTTAATCATATTTAGTTCTCCTTAGTAATAAAACTTATTATAGATGATGTATATAAGTCTTTATTTTTATAATAACACATTACATGACCAGCATCTTGAATTTTAATTAAGTGAGCGCTGTCTACTGTATGAGTTAGTGCAATGCTAGGTGAGAGATCAACGCTGTTAGACAACGT
>JAEEJT010000099.1 GCA_016282055.1 Bacilli bacterium | reverse complement strand
GTAAATATCGTGATATGGGTTATGATCTTGATGCTATTTACAAAGAAACAAAAGAATATGTTCCATTATTAAGAGGACAATTTACAGTTAATACTCTACAATTCTTACATATGGGTGGTAGATGTAGTGGTACTGCAAAGATATTTGGTACATTATTAAAGATTAAACCAATCATTAAATTAGTTGATAATTCAATGATTGTTGCTAAAAAGCCAATTGGTGGAATTAAAAAAGCACTTGATTGCTTACTTGATTACATCAGAGCTGATAAAGATAACTTAGATTTAGATTATGTTATGATTACACATTGTCAAGCCGATGATTCTGTTAACTACGTTAAAAATGAACTAGAAAAAATGATTCCAAGTGAATGTATTCACATTACACTTACTGAAAGTATTGTTAGTACTCATTGTGGTCCAGGAACTCTTGGTATTATGTATACATTGAAAAAGTAATTGGGGTTATTAATACCCCATTTTTTATTAATATGGAGGATTTATGAAAAATACTGAAATATTAGCTCCAATAGGTTCTTTTGATATATTAAAAGAAGCAATAAACGCCGGATGTAGTGCTTGTTATTTTTCAGGTAAATCATTTGGTGCTAGAGCATATGCACCTAATTTTACTAATGATGAGTTAAAAGATGCAATTGACTATTGTCATTTATATGGCGTTAAGGCTTATGTTACTGTTAATACAATAATATTTGAAGACGAAATCCAAAAAGCAATAGATTTTATTGATATGCTTTATTTTAATCAAGTTGATGCTATAATTCTTCAAGACTTAGGTTTATTTAGTATTTGTAAAAAAAGATATCCTTCTTTAAAACTTCATGCATCTACGCAAATAAATGCTCAAACATTAGAAGATTGTATTGTTTTAAAAAACTTAGGTTTCGATAGAGTTATTTTAGGTAGAGAAGTTAGTTTAGATGAAGTTAAAAGGATAAAAGAAAATTTAGACATTGAACTTGAAGTATTTGTTCATGGTGCTTTATGTATGAGTTATTCAGGGGAGTGCTTATATTCTAGTTTTAATGGTGGAAGAAGTGGAAATAGAGGTAGATGTGCTCAACCTTGTCGAATGATTCATAAGTTTAATGATAAAGAAAAATATTATCTAAGTACAAAAGACTTAGAAACAATAGATTATATAAAAGAAATTAGTAAATACGTTGATTCTATTAAAATAGAAGGTAGAATGAAAAGTAAAGAATATGTATATGATGTTATAAAAGCTTACCATGATGTATTATTTACTAATGATTATAATTTAAAAGAATTAAAACATAACTATGAAATTGATTTTAATAGAGGATATACTAAAGGATTTATTAATAATGATATTAATTCTAATATATCTGAAGTAAACTTTAGTAATCACCAAGGTGTACTTGTTGGTAAAGTAAAATCTTCTTTTAATAATAAAACAACAATTATATTAAATGATACTATTTATGATGGTGATTCAATAAGAATTGTTGGAAAAGAAAATGATTCAGTTATTATTTCAGGAATGTATTCTAATAATAAGCTTGTTAAAGTTGCATTTAATAATAATTTAGTAACAGTAAGAACTCATAAAAATCTTAATGTTGGTGATTTAGTTTATGTAACTAAAAGGATACATAATGAATCTATTAATAAAAAAATAGATATTATAGCAACAATTTCTAATAACAATGGTTATTTTATTTTAGAATATAGTGATGGAATAAATAAAGTAAAATCAAAGATTAAATATGAAAAAACATTAAAGAATTTAAATGAAAGAATAAAAGAACAAATATCTAAAACAAATGATTCTGTTTATTTTGTTAAAAATATAATTGATAATACAACAGAACAAATATACGTTGATATAAAAAGTTTAAATCAATTAAGAAGAGATTTGATATCTGAACTTAATGATATAAGAATTAATCCTTATGATAGAGATATTTGTGAAGATGAAGTTATACTTGATATAAATGATTATTTAGAAGAAAGTAGTTTAAACTTTTTAGTAAGTAGTGAAAATGAACTAAATGATTTAAAGAAATCTTTGAATAATTATAATTTTGATAATTTTAATATAATGACAAGATTTAAATCTGATTATTTATATTTTTTACCAAGAGTTACTAAATATATAAAAAAAGATAATATAGTTTCTAGTATGCTTGGTATTAAATCTAAGATATCTAGTTGTTATTTTAATGTTAGTAATAGTTATGCTATAAGAGTAATGGAACATTTAGGGTATGAAGTAGTTGGTTTATCTTTAGAACTATCAAAAGAAAACATTAGTTTAATGTTATCTAATTATAAGAAAAGATATAAAAGAGTACCTAATACAATGGTTTTGGTTTATGGGTATATTGATTTAATATATATGAAGCATTGTTTTATTAATAAAGAATTTAATTTAAATAAAGATCATTGTAATTTATGTAAAAAAGAAATGTTGTTTGATGAAAATAGAGTGTATGGTGATAGTGAGTGTCATCTTGCTATTTTATCAAAA
Source organism: Bacilli bacterium (assembly GCA_016282055.1). Classification (GTDB taxonomy): domain Bacteria; phylum Bacillota_I; class Bacilli_A; order ML615J-28; family CAG-698; genus CAG-698. The sequence goes on along the minus strand of JAEEJT010000099.1, from coordinate 8,067 downwards.
GATCCTATTTATTTACTAAATAAAACAAAAGAGTTAACTAGAATGGGTGTTAATAATTTCTTGTTTGATTTTAGATATTGTAAAGATATTAATGAAATTTTAAATGAATATTATAATCCAAGAAATGATGGTTTCTTTGGTCATTATTTGCAACAAATATTATAAGGAGATTTTATGGCAAACACAAAAAAGACAAACAAATCAACTTCTGTTAGTAAAAAAACAAATCAGACAATTAATCGTAAAGTAAAACGTGAAGTTAATAGAATTAAAAAATCACCTATTTTTATTACTTTAGTATTAGTTGTTGTTATTGTATGTGGAGTATTAGGCTTTTTAAGTTATAGTAAACTTACAAACTATCAAAAAGATTATAATGCATGTTTAGATATTTTAAATAATATTAATAGTGAAGTAAGAGAATCTATTGATAAAGTTAATATTAAAGAGTCATATAAAACAAACATTGATGTATTATATGATGAAAACTTTGAAAGACCATATTTAAATGATGAAAATGTAACTTTATTTATTGAACTTGATTATACTTTAAATCCTATTGATAAGATAGTTAATGATACTTTAGGTTTAAATGTTAGTAATAAAGTTAGTAAAGATGTTACCATTAAGTCTGTACCAATTGTTATTGAAAATAATTTAGTCAAACAAAAGTATGATTTTAATGATTATGATGATAGTGATTTAGATAATGAGGATAATATTGATGGTATTACAGCAATTAATTCTACATCATATGAAAATATGTTAAAACTATCATATAATAATTCTAATCCTTATTTTATTATTGATAATAAACTTGAAAAGAATAATAGTGTTTCTTTTTTAATTAAAGGAAATAGTAATGTTACATTAAATATTTATAAAGATAATAGTGATGAAGTTTATTATTCTAAGTTAATTCAATTAAATGGAAGTTTTATTCAATATAATCTTGATAAAGCAATGGATGCTAATTTTGTTTATAAGTTTGAGTTTGTAACAAATGAGGATATTTATATTGATGATATTGTTATTTTATCTGATTATAGTGATTCTGATATTAAAAATTTAGTATTAAATGATTTTCCATCTAATTATAATAAATTAGATGATTTACCAAAGAAATTATTTAATAATGCAACAATTTCATATGATGTTGATAGTTTAAATTTAAAAGATGGTAAACTTGTTTTAAAAGAAAACGAAGAAGTTGTAACAATTACTGTTACAGTTAATTATGATTCTAGAATCATTAGATTTGTTGTTACAAAATCTTTAGGAGATGACGTTGAAGTATATTTTATTGATATAGGTTTACTTAATACTAGTGAATGTGGTGAGTCAACATATATTAAAGTTGGAGATATTGATGTTATTATTGATAGTGGATCAACAAGTAAAAGTGGCGAAGCTATTATTAATGTTGTTAATGAACATTCTAATGATAAAGTTATTGATTATGTGATTGCAACTCATCCTGATAGAGATCATATTGGAGGAATGCCTGCTTTATTTAGTAATTATACAATATTAAATTGTATAAAGTTTGTTGGTAAAGCTGATAGTGATTCTCAAGTATTTAAAGATTTTAAAGCTAGTTATGAAGAAGAAGCTGGATGTAATGTAATTGAAGTTACTTCTTTCTTATCTAAGAGTTTAGAATTATCTAGTAATTGTTCTATTGATTTTATTGATACTGGTTTTTATAACTATGGTGTTGAAAATCCAACAAAGAAGTTTAATAATATTATTTCTATTGTATGTACTCTAAATGTTTATGATACAAAAATCTTATTTACTGGTGATTCGGATGATATTATTAAACAATATAAAGATAAAGTTGGTAATATTGATATCTTAAAGGTTGCTCATCACGGTTCTAAAATAGGAACAGCACCTGAATTTGTAAGTGCAATTGATCCTGAAGTTGCTATTATTTGTAATGGCACAAAACTTGGTAATAAGTATAAACATCCTCATTATGAAACATTACAAAATCTATATGATTATGATGCTAATATGAAAGTATATGCTATTAGTGGTGGTAAGGCCGAAGATTGTAATAGTGAAGGTGTTTGCACTAATAAAACTATTGAAGATTATATGTGGCAAAGAAATGGAACTATAACTTTAATTATTACAAGTAGTGGATATACATTAAGTAGTGAATACTATAATGATAATCCAATGGAAATGAAAAATACTGATTTTTATAAATATTATAGACATAATTAAAAGGTGTAAAAATGAAACTTGAATTTGTATCTGATTATAATGGTATTTTAAAAGAATATTTAAATACTTTAAATTTATCAAAAAGATTTTTAAAAAGAGTAAAACTCTATGGTACAATGATGATAAATAATAATGTTTGTAAAAACTATTATGAGATTAAAAAAGGTGATTTAATTACTTTAGAATATAATGAAGATACAAATGATGATTTAGTTAGTAAGGATTTCAATTTAGATATTATATATGAAGATAATCATGTATTAATCATAAATAAGCCATTTAATATTAGTAGTCAGCCAAGTCATAAACATTTTGAAGATAATATTGTTAGTTATGTTAAATCGTACTTTAATAAGAATAGTATTAATTCTAATGTACATGTTGTAACAAGACTTGATTTTTCAACAAGTGGATTAATGATTATTGCTAAAGATGGACTTACTCATTTTAAACTTACTAATGAAAAGATTATAAAAAAGAAATATAAAGCTATTATTGAAGGAACTCTTGATGAAAAAGAAGGAGTTATTAATTTGCCAATTAGAAGAGAACAAGTTGGTAGTATTAAAAGAATAGTTAGTTCTGATGGAAAAGAAGCTATAACTGAATATAAAGTTATAAAAGAAAATAAAAATAGAAGTTTAGTTGATATTAATTTAATAACTGGTAGAACTCATCAAATTAGAGTTCATTTCAGTTATTTAAATCATCCATTAGTTGGTGATAAATTATATGGTCATGATGATAAAAGATTATACTTACATTGTTATTATTTAGAATATGTTGATCCTTTTACAAATAAACTTATTTGTATAGAGAATGACGCTAATTTTGATAATATAATTGACTAATTAGATAGATTATATTATAATAGTTATAGTTTTAAGTAGGAGATTATATGAAGAATATATTAAAAGTTTTAGTAGTTTTAGTATTAAGTTTCTTCTTTATTAGTTGTGATTTATTTAAAAAAGATAATGAAGAAATTAATATTAGTAATATCGAAGTAGAACAAGAAAACGTAGAATTAACATTAGGTGATGAGTTTACTGTTAATTATACTATTACACCAAGTAATGCAACAAATAAAGATGTTACTATTACAAGTAGTAATCAAAATGTTGTTAGTGTTGATGGGGCTAAGTTAAATGCTTTAGGAGTTGGAACATCAACTATAACAATTACTGCAAATAAAGGTGATGCAACTTGTTCGTTTGTTGTTAACGTTAAATCTAATGTTATTCCTGAATTTAATGTTAAAGAAAAATTACAATCTATTTATAGTACTTATGAATCAAGTAATGAAATAAAGATTAAATTTACATTTACTGATTCAACAAAGTCTAGTTTAGCAAATTTATCATATAAAGAAGCTAGTAGTGGAGCTTATTATGAATTAATTTCATACTCTAATGGTACTGACTATTTTTATGTTGATGAAACTGGAGTTAAGATGAATGTAAATGGTATTGAATCTACTGAAGATCTTGATATTTATATTGAATTTGATGGTGTTACAACAAAACAAGAATTTAATTTTAAAGCAATAACTGAAGATGATTGCAAATTCTTATTTGATACTTCATTCTTTACAAATTTAAATCTTTGTAGTTTTAATAATAATGAGTATAAATTTACTCTTGATATTAGAAATTATAATGGTGATAATCTTAATTTAGTTGGTGTTGATGAATTTAATTTATATGTTAAAGTTGATGATAATTTAAATGTATTATCATTTACTATTGAAACTAAGAGTGCAATCAGAGAAAAAAACAAATCTTATTGTTTAGAATTCTTAGGTTTAAAATATGAAAAATAAAAAAGTCCGATTAATAATCGGACTTTTTTTTTTATAATAAATTTGTAATTTTTGAAACAATAATATCTATTGCAATTTCATTTTCTCCACCAGTAGGAATAATAATATCACTATAGCATTTAGAAGGTTCTACGAATGCCATATGCATAGGTCTAACTGTATCAAGATATTGTTTAATAACACTATCATATGTTCTTGATCTATATTTGATATCTCTTTCTAGTCTTCTAATGAATCTAATATCATCTGGTGTATCAACGAATATTTTAATATTGCATAAATCTCTTATTTCTTTGATTGCGAAGGTCATAATACCTTCAATGATAATAACATTTGCTGGACAAAGTGTTTCATAAATATTGCTTCTTGTATGATTATTAAAATCATATGTTGGTCTTTGGATTGATTTTCCATCTAATAAGTCTTTTATTTGACTTATTAAAAGATTAACATCATATGCATCAGGATGATCAAAGTTTATTTTCCTTCTTTCATCAAATGACATTTCATCATGACTTTTATAATAATCATCTAATCTTAGCATTACAACTGATCCTTTTTGTTTTGTTGCTTCGTATATTTTGCTTGCAACAGTTGTTTTACCAGAAGCAGTTCCTCCAGCAATTCCAATTATTGTTGCCATTTTTAGAAATGGAACCAGCCAAACCAGTTATTAAGAATAAGAACAATAATTACACCAATTGAAATCCAGTAAAGGATTTGAATCCACATCTCACATCCTCTAATATATTTTAAAGATGAGATAATTGCAGAAAATAATAAGCATAATTCAGCAATGTGTAATAAGATACCAAATCTACCACTAATTGTAACTAAAATGTAACATACAGCAGTAAAAATAATACCAATTACAGCAAGTAAACCAGCTAAATGATTTGAATTGTTTCTAGCCATAATAATCCTCCTATATAATATTATAGTATCATATTTTTTATTTTTATTCAATTAAAAATTATATTTATTAAAAGTCTTGTAATAAATTTTTAATTGATATAAAATAATGACTGATGATATTATATAGTGACATTATCAATGGTTTTATAACTTGAAAAAAACATTGATTTGTAGTATAATAATATAAATTAAAATGAACTTCTGATAATGGAGGATAGTTATGGATTATAATCATATAGAGATTGAGAAAAAATGGCAAGAGTATTGGGATAAGAACAATATCTTTGAGTGTAAAGTTGATTCAACAAAACCAAAATTCTATGCATTAGATATGTTTCCATATCCAAGTGGAGCTGGTTTACATGTTGGTCATCCTGAAGGATACACTGCCACAGATATAATCAGTAGATATAAAAGAATGTGTGGATATAATGTAATTCATCCAATGGGATGGGATGCATTTGGATTACCTGCTGAACAATATGCTATTAATACTGGTAATGATCCTAAAGATTTCACTTACAAAAATATTAGTAATTTCAAAAGACAAATTAAAAGTCTTGGTTTATCATATGACTGGAATAGAGAAATTGCTACTTGTGATCCTAAATATTATAAATGGACTCAATGGATTTTTACAAAGTTATATGAAAAAGGATTAGCTGAAATTAAGGATATTGAAGTTAATTGGTGTGAAGAATTAGGTACTGTTCTTGCAAATGAAGAAGTTTTAAATAAAGACGGTAAGATGGTTTCTGAACGTGGTGAATATCCTGTTGTTAAGAAACCTATGAAACAATGGGTATTAAAGATTACAAAATATGCTGATAGATTATTACAAGATTTAGATGATCTTGATTGGCCTGAAAATGTTAAAGATATGCAACGTAACTGGATTGGTAAGAGTGTTGGTGCTGAGGTTAACTTTAGTATTAAAGACTCTAAAGAAACTTTTACAGTTTTTACTACTCGTTGTGATACATTATTTGGTGTAACATATTGTATACTATCTCCTGAACATCCACTTGTTAAGAAGATTACAACAAAAGAACAATATAATGATGTTAATAAATATATTGAATATGCTAAGAGTAAATCAGATCTTGAAAGAACTGATTTAAATAAAGATAAGACAGGTTGCTTTACTGGAAGTTATGCAATTAACCCTGTAAATGGTAAGGAATTACCTATTTGGATTAGTGATTATGTATTAAATAGTTATGGAACTGGAGCTATTATGGCTGTTCCTGCTCATGATGAAAGAGATTATGCTTTTGCTAAGAAATTTGATTTACCAATTATTGAAGTTTTAAAAGGTGATGTTGATATTACTAAAGAAGCTTTTGTTGGTGATGGTGTTCATATTAATTCGGGATTCTTAGATGGTTTAAATAAACAAGAAGCTATTGATAAGATGCTTGAGTTCTTAGAAGAAAAGAAGATTGGTAAAAAATCTATTAACTTCAAGTTAAGAGATTGGATTTTTTCTCGTCAAAGATATTGGGGTGAACCATTCCCAGTTATTATTTGGGAAGATGGTAAGATTGATGTATTACCACTTGAAAAATTACCTCTTGAACTTCCTAAGATGAAAAAGATTGAATTAAGTAAGACTGGTGAATCTCCTATAGCTAATGCGACTGATTGGGTAAATGTTGTTAGAGAAGATGGTGTTAAAGGTCGTCGTGAAACTAACACAATGCCTCAATGGGCTGGTAGTAGTTGGTATTATATTGGATATTTACTAAGAAATGCTAAAAATGATGAATATTTAGATCTATCTGATCCTAAGGTTCAAGATATTGTTAATTACTGGTTACCAGTTGATTTATATATTGGTGGAACAGAACATGCTGTATTACATTTACTATATGCTAGATTCTGGCATAAAGTATTATACGATTGTGGTGTTGTTAAAACTAAAGAACCATTCCAAAAATTATTTAACCAAGGTATGATTTTAGGTACTGACGGTGAAAAGATGAGTAAATCAAAAGGTAATGTAATTAACCCTGATGATGTTGTTAGGGATTATGGTGCTGATACTTTAAGAATGTATGAGATGTTTATGGGTCCACTTGATGCAACAAAACCTTGGTCAACAACTGGAGTTGAAGGACCAAGAAGATTCTTAGAGCGCGTTTATAGACTTTATAATGATGTAGCTGTTATTGTTGAAGAAAATAAAGAACTTGAAAAGATTTATCACCAAACTGTTATGAAAGTGACTGATGCTTATGATACATTAAGATTTAATGTTGCTATAAGTCAAATGATGATATTTATTAATGAATGTTATAGAGTTAAAAATGTTCCACTTGAATATTTAGATGGATTCTTAAAATTATTAAATCCAATTTGTCCTCATATAACAGAAGAACTTTATTCAACAATTTTAAATAAGAATGAATCATTAGTATATTCTAAATGGCCAAAGTTTGATTTAAATAAAACTAAAGATGATTTACTTACTATGATGGTTTCTATTAATGGTAAAACTAGAGATAAAATTGAAGTAAGTCATGATGCAACAAAAGAAGAAATTGAAAAAGTTGCATTATCTTCTGAAAAAGTAAAATCATTTATTGAATCAAACTCTATAAAGAAAATAATCGTTGTTCCTGGAAAAATTGTTAATATTGTTATGTAAAATTAGTCTTTCACAATGTGAAAGACTTTTTTGCACCAATTTTGTGAAAAGTATATTATATAATATAGGTGAGCATAGATGAAGTGCAAGGAAAACAGGACTTTGGATTCTTTATTTCATATTTTTGATTGCAATAATTGTAAGTATAATAATAAAGATGAGTGCTTTATTATAAGCAATATCTTTGTTAATTTATATTATAATAGTTTTTGCAATTATATTTATAATAGTGAATTTATTGTAAAAGATTTAAAAGAAATCATATTTTTAAAAGATATGATTATTAATAAAAATAATTTATTTTTATGGGTATTTAACTATGAAATTAATGATGATTTATTAATACATTTATCTTGTTTTAATCTCAATTTACATATATTTATTTTTTATAAATAATTTATTTAAAACTATATTGTTATTGTAAATTATATGATATAATAAAGAT
>JAEEJT010000098.1 GCA_016282055.1 Bacilli bacterium | reverse complement strand
TAATAAAGCTGATTTACCTGGAAGATATTCTATTAAAGTTGTTTGTACAAAAGCTGATACTAATGCATTTTCTGTAACCGTAGATGGAGAAAAAGTTGATCAAAAAGTTAAATTAAATGTTTTAACTGGTCCCGCTTATTATTTAGAAGCCGAAGATGTTGATAAATTTATTGTTTCTTCAGATAAATATACTTTTAAAACAAATCCTACAAATGATGATACTGTTGAATTTTCATTTAAATTACTTGATAAATATAAGAATTATATTACACATTCTGTTCTTGGAAATAATGAAATTACAATTGCTTCAGAAACATTTGGATCATCAGATAAATTATATGATATTAAATTTAATGATGATAAAATAGATTATGATTTTACTGATAAAATTGAAGAACCTGTTACTAAACATGTTTGGGATATTACTTGCTTAGCAAGTAATAGAAAATATTCTTTCATTTATACAAGAGTTCCAGGAAAAGTTGATGTTGATAAATCAGATTGGACAATTGATAAAACTAATTATATAATTTATGAAAATTCCACTGTTTTAGTTACTTTAAGAGATAGACTTGGTGTTAATGTTGGAACTGTTGAAGGAAGATTATTAAAAGAAAAAGATTTAGTTAAAGTTGTTACTAATAATGGAAAAGATGCATTATATGATTATAATTCTATTACAAATGATAATGAAATTAAATATAAATATAATTATACTTTAATTGGAAATTATAAAGTTTCTGTAACTTATGACGGAAAACAAATAAAAGAAAAAAAAGATGTTACTGTTTCATATCCAAAAATTGACTTAAAAACATCAAAATTATATTATGATTTATTCGATGGAAAAGAAAATTTAATGTTAACAACAGTAAATACAAATATAAATAATAAAAAAGACTATCTTTTCTACAAATTCTATTTATATACTGCAGCCGGAGAAAAAATAAATGTTTATGATAAACGTGTAACTGTTACTTGCAAAATGACTTATGGTGAAAATGAAGAATGGGATTTAGATGTAGAAAAAGGAGATAACTTTTTCAAATTCACTTATCAAGATGGATTTAGAACTGTTTTTGAAAAATTACCTTTAGGATTATATTATATAGTAGTAACTTTAGATGGAGAATCAATAAAATATCCTCTATATTTATTAGGAGATAAAGATGTATCACCTTCAAATGTAAATGATCCAACTAAAACTTATATTAATCCTACTTATATTGATGGAATTGCAGGTGTTCAATATACAATTGATGTCGAATTTAGAGCAAAAGATAATTTAAGATGGAATTATGAAGTTATTCCCGATAGTTTTGAAATTGCTAATTCATATGGTTTAGATGATAAAAATCTTAAAATTGAAAAACAATCAGGAGAAAACAATGGACAATTAAAATTATTAGTTACTCAATATGTTGCTTCAACTGGAGGAGTAGATAATGTTTTATCATTTAAATATAAAGGTGTAGCCATACCAACAACTGTTACATTACATATAAAATCTGGAGATCTATTTGTTTTAGAATATGATTCTGGTGCTGTCGATGGAACTGTAGTAAATCCTTCAATTGTCAAATTTATTCCAAAAGATAAATATGGTAATATATATACTGATTTATTCGACGAAAAATTATATCCAAAAGAAAAATTAGAAAGTTTAACAAATGGAGTTTCAGAAGAAGGATATGATTTAACCACTAATAACTGGGTATCTGACGGAAAATACTTAAATGTTCAATATGGTTCTAAAAAAGTTACTACAATTAAATTAACTTGCAATTATAATTTAAATCCTAATACTTATAGATATAAATTATGGGCTGGTCCAATTGATCCAGATCAATCATATGCCGAAGTTGAAAAAACTGACGGAGTTAGAGCCGGAGATATAACAAATTTACATATTTATCCAAAAGATATATATGGAAATGATGTTACTAATGTTACTGATGATGATTTGAAAAAATTCGATGTTGATTATGAAGTTAATAATGAAGATAAAACTGATATTTCTGATTCTTGTGAACCTCAAAATTCAAAATTCGACGACTTAAAATGCCATGCAAATGTTACAAAAGCAGGAGATGCCGTTTTTACTGTTGATTACGAAGATAAACCAATAAAATGCAAAAATTGTGAATTTGTTATAAATCCTGATGTAATTGATTTCAGTAAAACTAAAACATTTAATAAAAATGAAAATAAAGAAATGTCAAAAACTGAACTTAATAAATTACCTAGTACAATTAATCCTAATTTCGAATTATTCTTCTTTGATAGATTCATGAATCCTGTTACTGATAAAGAAGAAGTAAAGAATTTAGATGTTGGAACTAAAGTTATTGTTACTGATGTTAAATTATGCGTTAAAAATAATGATTTAACTAAATTATCTTCAGTATGCAAATCTGAAAATAACGATGAAAATGAAAAGAAATGGCAATATTTACCTGATGGTGATAATTATAAATTAGTAGTTACTAATCTTAAAACAAATGAAAACTTAACATACCCAATTGGATTAACTGGAGGATATAAAGATGGTAGTGGAGATAAGATCGATCCAAATAAAACAGATTTAAATCCATCTGAAATAACATTAGTTGCCGGAGAACCTGGATCTGTTTCCTTACAATTAAGAACCCCTGATGATAAACGTAAGAATTATTGGTTTGATGAACCCGAAAAACATATTTCAGTTGTATTCCCAGAAGATGTCACAAAATGCACATATACCTTTGAAAAAGGTGAAAATCCAGGAGATTATAATATTAACTTTAATTGTACCGAAAAAAAAGATCCTTTCCCAGCAAAAGTTCTTGTAGATGGTGAAGAAGTTCCAAAACCATTAACTATAACAGTAGTCCCTGGCGGTCCAGCTAAATCAAGATTATTCAGAATGACTGGAGAAGAAATATTAGAATCTGATTTAGGAAAAGTTTCAGTTGAAGAAAAATTCCAAATGATTAATAGATTATATGATAAATATGATAATTTAATTACAAATATTAACTTTGCACTTTCTAGTCTTGAAATTAAAATGAATCCTTCAAATTCTGTTAAAGGACATACATGGAGTGCAGAACCAGTTTCTCAAAATAATGGAGATATTCTAATTACACTTAAATCAACTTATGCCGGAGAACATATTGTTACAGGTAAATATTTCCCATTAGATAAATATAAAATAATATTTACCCCCGGAGCTCCAAATGCTGATAACAGTGAATTAGAAGTAAGTAAAACTGAAGCATTTGCTGGAGAAGAAATTAGAGTTTTTATTACTCCTTATGATAAATATAATAATTACATTGATGCAAAACAATTTGAAAATGAAAGTCCTTATCAAGTTAAATATACAGACGAGCAAAGCAATTCTCCTAAAGTAATATTAGAAAAACCAATTGTTGAATCAAGAAATGACTTAAATGTTTTAAGTTATCCAGCAGTTTTCTATGTTAAAGGAATTACTACAGTAAGTGGATTTATTGATTTAGCTCAAATTAAATGTGTATCATGCAGAGTTAATATTAAGACCAAAGATATTGATTTCTTAAATAGTTTAGTTCAAAGATTTGAACCAACTAAAAACGATTTTGAAACATTGAAAAATGGAACAGTAGAAAAAAATGCCAAAGATGAACCTATATATAGATTATATCCAAGAGATAAATATAGTAATGGAATCGATGCTATTCCAAAAGATCAATTAGTAAAATATACTTCATACTTAAGAAGTCAAAATGAATCAACAGTTTATAATTTAAAATTAAATAATAAAGTACTTGAAAATCAACCATATGCCGAATTTGTTATTGATGATGATGCTAATCCAGGCCTTACATATAAAACTTTAGTAGGAGGATATTACGATTTAGTATTTACTGATGGAAAAGATGAATTAGTATATAATATAACTTTAGCTGGTGATGGAAAAGGAGGATCAAATGAACCAGCAGATTACCAAAAAACTGCAATTATTCAACAAAATTTGAAATATATTGCAGGAAATACTGGATATATGATGGTAGAAATAAGAACATCAAAAAATGTAAGAAAAAATTATTGGGACGGATTTGAATTTAAAGTTGAATCTTGTGATGCAGATGATAAAACATTTGATTATGTTCAAGAAAGAGCCGGAGAATTAGGTATATTTTTAATTACTGTAACAACCCAAAGAGCTAATACTTTCCCAACTTTAAGAAAATGTCCTTTGAAATTATATTTAAATAATGAATTAATAACTGATTTAAAACCAGAACAAGAAGTTTCCCCAGATGCTGTTGTTCGTACAAATATTTTGGAAAAATATTACAAAGATGGTTCAAAAACAAATCTTTTAGATGGAAATGCTGATACAAATTATGTTTTTGAAGTAGAATCATTTGATCAATATGACAACTTTGCTGAAACACTTCAAGAAGTTGTAGGAGTTAAAGTTGCATTAAAAGGAGGAGAAGAAGTTACTAAATTAACTTCAGAAACTAATTATACTACAGGTTATAGAAAATATTCTTTACCCGTAACAAAAGCTGGAACATATGTTGTTAGTACTGATAAAGTAGGACCAAAAGGATTATATATGTCACATGAATCATACTTTGTTGTTCATCCTGGAGCAATTGATTTATCTAAAACTATTATTAAAGAAAAAGCTACACCTATTCAGGCAGGATCATACCCAGCAATAAGTATTGAAGCCTTTGATAAAAATGGAAATGCTTTAGAGCCAGATTCTTATATTGGTAAATTCACTTCAGTATTTAAAGATGCAGGATATAAAAATCATACTTCAAAAGGAGCTTATGATAATGATATTGGAAAAGTTTTCTATACTTCAGAAACTCCAGTTACTATCGTTGGAACAGTAAGAGTTGATGTAACTTATGATAATAAAGAAAAACTTGATACTTCTAAAGTTCTTATTGAAGTTATCCCAGGAGACCCAGATCCAAGCAAATCAATTTTATCAAGAGAAACTAGTAAAGGATTCTTCACTCAATATAAAAATGGAGATAATTTCACTGTTAACGTTAAAGAATTATTAATATTGAATATTACTTTATATGATAAATATAATAATTATATTTCTCAAATTCCAGCTGATGTAGAAATCCTAATACCAACTTTATCAGGAAATGATATGGAAAATATTAGTTTCACCGTTACTCAAAATACTGGATATTTCGGTTTAGATTTCAATGATAATCCTCATTATCTTTATGTATATCAACATTTAGTAAGTGGAACTTATGACCTTACTTATACTGTATCCACATCTACAGCAAAAGCTGATTTCAAATATGGAGTTATTGTCGATAATGGAGATGATAAACATGGTAATGGTCCATATGTAATTGATAAATGTCTTTTATATCCTAAAAATGCCACATTTGTAGCAGGAACTTATCAACAATTTACTCTTGAATTAAGAACAGAAAAAGGATTATTATATAATGATGATATTGATCTTAACAAAGATTTAGATATTAATATTGATCAAGAAGATAAATCATTTAAATATACTGTAGCAAAAGCCGGTTCAGAAAATGGTATTTATACTATTACTATTTATTCAGAAAAGAAAGGAGATTATTCAATGAATGTTCTTTTGGCTGATCCAGCTGATGATATGAAGAAAAAAAATGTTGGTCCAGCATATTATACTGTTTTACCAGATAAAGTTCCAGATAAAAGATATACTGTTTTCTATGCAAGGCCTAATGATACAGTTAAAGCTGATACTCCTTTCGAAATAGCATTTACTCTTGCAGATAAATTCAATAATTTATTCGAAGATAGAACTGATATTGTTGATAATCATTATTTAACTCTATTAAATAATAATGAAACTTTGGAACCTATTTCTTTCACTTTAGATCCAGATGGAAAAACTTATAGGCTCAAAGTATATCCTAAATATCCTCCTAAAAAAATGGTTATGAATACTATTTATAATGATGGAGATAATAGTGTATATTGTTTCATGGATGATATTGTTGTAAATATTATTGCTGAAATTGACTATAATCAAACTCAAATAGTTTCTTCAAATAAAGAAAAAATACAAGTTGGAGAAGTTTTAGATATGTGGCTTTATACCTTCGATAAAAATGGAGAATGCCTTGATGACAAAGATTATAGCGATAATTACACAATAAAAGTTGAAGGACCATTGGATTCAAGTAAAAAGTTTACTAAGGTCTATAAAGTTAGAAAAACTAATAGAAATAAAGATGCAGAATGCGATAATGAATATCAAATTATCACAACTGAAGATGATGTATATACAATAGCAGGAAATTATATTATTGATGTTATAGGTGGAAACGAAACAATCGCTACTTATAACCAAGTATGTATTCCATTAGGATATTCTTTAGATGGATTTTTATTAGATTATGACTTTGATCCAAATAAAATATCTATTTTAGATACACCTTCATTTACTGTTACAGGTCATGATAAATACGGAAATAAAGTTGGAGAACCTTTATATGATGATCTTGAAATTTATTTCACTCAAGATAATACAAATACCGTTTTCGAAAGTTCTAAAGCAGAAAAAGAAGTAGGAAGTGTTCAATTTGATGTCTCAATTCATAAAATTGGACCTCATCAATTACATATACTTTATAAAGGTCAAGAAGTTACAACTGTTAACCATGGAGAAAAATTGCCTATATTTAATGTATTACCTGGTCCTTGTCGTGCTGAAACGAATGAACATTTCGATTTAACTCCTTTAGATGGAGTTCAAAAATATGATGATGCTTATTTCACATTCCAATGCTATGATATCTATGACAATAAAATTACTGAAGGAGGCGAAGAATTTACTGTTACTGCAAATGCTATTTATAATGGAAATGATTACCCAGTTCATACTGCTAAAGTAATTGATAATGGTGATGGTACTTATAATGTCGAATTTATTCCTGAAGTTGAAGGAACTTATTTATTCAATCTTTTAGTTGGAAGCGAAAGATATGGACAAGAAGTTAAATGGATTTTAAATAAAAAAGAATGTAATGGAACAACCAATATTTTATGCCCTAATACTAAAGAATGTGTATCTGATATATTAGATTGTGTTTCTCCTCCAGATAAATGCAAAGAAGACAAAAGTAAACCATTCTGGTGTAAAGCCAATGGAACATATGAATGTGTAAAATCTCAAACTGATTGCGATTGTCCAGAAGGATTTATTAAATGCGATATAATGCATTATTGCGTACCTGAAAATAGACCTGATATGTGCGCAGAATTTATCGTAAATAATAGACTTTGTAAAAAATATGGAGATTTCAAAATGTTTGATGATGGTATTTGTAGACCAAGTGATTCTCGCTTCCCCAGCCAAAGAGTTTGTCCTATTGGACAAGTATTATGTGCTGATTTAAGTTGTAGGGATAATTATCATGAATGTGTTGTAACCCCAGTATGCCCTGATAATAAATATAGATGTATTGGACAAACAATTACTGATTCACCTGAGCTTTGTCCTTCTACTTATTCTTGTCCAAATGAAGATGATGTTGTTTGCTCGGATGGAACCTGTGTTTCTAATGAAATTTATTGTCCTGCATTAACTAGATGCTTTGGAGATTTCAGTTATAGATGTCAAAATAGCGTTTGTGCTGTTAATTATGAATCTTGTAACCAAGGTGTAGCATGTGGACATCAATATTCATTGTGCTCTGATAATATTTGCAGATTATATTGTTAAATTTAGATTTAAAATTGATTATCTTTAAATAGTATTATTATTATTAATTTAATAAAAATATTATTATTATGAACTATAAGAATTATATTATTGAATAATAGATAAGATTTTTAATTGAATTTCCAAAATTAAATTGATAATTTTTGAATAAAAAATATTAATTTAATTATTATTTATTTTTTAAATTTTTATTTAGTAAAATAATGAAATATAAAATGGGGATTGGGGATGGGGGATGGGGGATTGGGGATTGGGGATTGGGGATT
>JAEEJT010000097.1 GCA_016282055.1 Bacilli bacterium | reverse complement strand
TACTTTTCAGGTTCAAAAGAAGACTTACATAAATTGTATAATATTTTCAAGCAAGATTTACATACTCCATTATGGTTAATTAATTGTCCTAATCCTGAAGAATCAATGCTTTATGATGGAGCTTATATTTCTCCTAATGAAATACTAAATTCTGAATCATATTCTTATAGTGAAGACTCTGATGATTCTTTTGATTAATTATATATTTTTTTATTTACTAAAAAATGAGCACAACTACTTATATATTACTAGGTGGAGATGGATATTTCGGTAGAAACTTTAAAGAATACTTAAAAAATACAAAGACAGAGTCTTTTGATATTATTATTATTGATAAGAAAATTAATTATGATTTAAATAATTCTTTACTATGTGATTTATTTAAAGATATAAATTATGATACAGTTTATGTTATAAATTTTGCTGCTATATCTTTTGTTGATTACAGCATTATTCATCCTGAAGAAACAATTATGAATAATTTTAATTGTTGTAAAGTTGGTTATGAATTATACAAAAATATTAAAGCGAAAGTTAAAAAATATATCTATATTTCAACAGATGAAGTAAGAGTGAAAAAAGAGATAAGGCATCTTTCACCATATGTTAAATCAAAATTAATGTGTGAAGAATATTTAAAAAATCTTACTTCTTCAGATAAAGGAATTAAAATCATGAGACCTGTTAATTTAATGAATACTGCTTCAGCAGTAAGTGATAAAGATTTATTACAGCAAAATAATTGTATTCTAAAGATAGTATCAGATTGTATTAAGAATGGTAAAGAGTTTTATATTCATGGAAAAGGAACACAAAAAAGAATGTTTATGCCTATGACTAAAGCTTGTGAATTATTAAATATGTTATGCTTAAGTGATAGCATAAGATTTATGTTAGATGTAGCTGATAAAGAATATCATAAGTTAGGATATAGAACATCTAATATTAGTATATCTAATTTAATATATTACTTAAAATATGTTTATAAGTTTGATGTGAAAGAGATTGATGACCCAAGAGGTGTTTATCAAGATGATGACTACGGAGTTAATACAGAAATTGTAAATAAAAATGATTACTTACTTTTTATTGATTGTGTTGAAAAAAATTTATCTGTAATATAAAACTTGGAATAAAAATAAAATAAAATAAAAATTGTAATATAAATTTTGAAATCATAATTTTATTTTTAATCTTAAAAAATGATATCTTTTGATGACTACGGAGGAAGTGGTGGAAATGTTGATTTATCACCTTTATATTTAAGTTTAGGAATATTAAAAACTAATACTCAAATGATATATGATTCTTTAACTAATATGACTGGTACAATAACTTTGAGCACTCCTTATCTTGAAACATATAGAACACAGAATGAAGTATATATGTATAATATTAGTGGTGATTTAACAGGTTTTAGTGATACAACTAAATTTGTAAATGGATTCATAAATAATATTGTATCAAAATCATTTTACGCTAAGTGGATGAATATTGATTATATTTCAAGAATGAGTTTTTGTACTTTTACTGTTGCTAATTCAAATCCTAATCGTATTACATTACATGGACAATGGATGAATTATAATAGTTTTGAAAATAATGGTGAAGTTAAAATTGATGCTAATATTTTAGCTCACAATACATTTAGTAATGTAAGAAGTGCTATAATTACAGCTATGAATCTTCATGTAATAGAAGATGATAAATTCAATGGTTTTGATAATCTACAATATTTAGATATGACATGTCATATAATTAAAAAAGGTATGTTCTATGTATCAACTTTGAGTTTAAAATGTAGAGAATTTAATAATGGAGTAATCTTTTCTGGTGTAGATGCTAAAGTTGAAGCACAAAAAGTAAGTGAAATGCTTTTAATTAATTTACAGAATGTTAATTTCACAGCAAACTCTATTAATAACTTTGGAGCAGCTAATTTAGAAATGTTTAATCTCACTTGTAATAAATTAGCTATTGGTAATTTAAGTACAATCACATTATTAAATATGACTTGCTGTAATTTAGAGAATGATACATTACAAAATATACAAAACGCTAAATTAAATGGTTATTCATTAAAATCATGTAATTTCTGGGATATTCCAACATTAGAACTTAATTATAATACTATAGAAAGTTTGGCTTTAAATAATGTAGATTTAAGTATTAAATGTGTTAGTGCTAATCATGCTAGTTTTGATAGGGTAGCTTCTAGTGATAATGTATTAGCTAGTGGAAATATAATACATAATAGTCAATGTTCAGGATTTAAGGCTAGTTTATATCTCACTGGAAAAGAGATGTCAGATTGTACATGGAATCAATTACAAAAAGGTCATATGTCTTATGATGATATGGATAATTGTTCATTTTATAGTTGTCATGATATGTCAGTATATGCTGGAACTTTAAAGAATGTTTTATTCTCTGAATGTACAAATATTACAATATGCGGTGATTTAATGTCTGTGCCAAGTTTATTAAAATGTTCAAATATAGGATTATTCTATCCTGAAATATCAACACATTATTTACCAAGGATTGAATCTTGTACTAACTTATCCCTTTCTAACTTACATAGAGCAATTCTTGAAACTGGTGCTTTCTATCGTTTGGATAATCCTGACAATTGGGATGGAGCATTATACATTAAAGAAAATCCATTATCATTCGGTCAATCTGGAAGTGATATTTCTGATTGGGGTATTAGATTTATTTCTACATCTAGTTCAGGCGCTATTGATTCAATGATTAAACTTCAATATGCTATATGGCATACTGGAAACTAAAAAAAATTAAAACTTATTAAAAAACATTAAATAATTTTATTTTTAATCTTAAAAAATGATTTCGTTTGACAGAAAAGCAGGAAATGTAAATTTAACGCCATTGTGGAATGAAATTAATTCAATAAAATCTGATACTAATAGTATATGGAATTTTGTAAGCACTATTACAGGAATAGATATTGCTTCATCAATAATGAGTTCAATTAGTGATATAACAGATTCAATAAGTTCTATAATTTCAGATACATCAAGTATTGTTAGTGATACAGCAGGATTAAATATGGATGTTGTGAGTTTATATAATTTCTCAAGTGTAATGACTTCAAGTATATCAGATATAATAAACTCATTATCAACAATAACTGGTGGAGGAAGTGGTGGTCCTTATTATTTAGCTTATAGTGATGCTACAAGTAATAATTTACATTATGTCTATAATATGACTGGAGATATTCCAACATTACCTTATAATAGTATTAAATTCTATGGTA
>JAEEJT010000096.1 GCA_016282055.1 Bacilli bacterium | reverse complement strand
CACCTGGTAAAATGTATATGAAATTCATACGGATTTTACCAGAAACGTGGGCAATAATTTGATGACCATTTTCTAATTCAACTTTAAAAATAGAATTAGGAAGTGCATCTATAACTGTACCTTTCATCTCAATTACATCGCTTTTAGACATTAATTGTCCTCCTCAGTAGTTAATATCTTGTACCCATCTTCTGTAATAACAATAGTATTTTCAAAGTGAGCACTATCACTATGATCAACTGTAACAGTTGTCCAATCATCACTAAGAATTCTTACTTGATAACGACCTGCGTTAACCATAGGTTCAATTGCTAATGTCATTCCTTTTTTAAGTAATGGGCCGTGACCAGCGGGACCATAATTAGGAATAGCAGGATCTTGATGCATTTCACGACCAATGCCATGACCTGTAAAATCCTTCACAACAGAGAACTTATTAGCAAGAACATATTCCTCAATTGCATGAGATATATCAGATAATCTATTGCCTGGTTTTGCAAACTCTAAGCCTTTATTTAATGATTCCCTAGTAACATCAATTAGACGTTGTCTCTCTTCGCTAATTTTACCTACGGCATGAGTTCTTGCGGCATCACCATGATACCCTTTATAACAGGCACCAATATCAATAGAAATGATATCACCATCTTTTAAAATAATACTTGGTTTAGGAATGCCATGTACAACAACATTATTAATAGAAGCACATATTGATCCTGGGAACCCATTATAACCTTTAAAAGAAGGTGTTGCTCCACAGGATCTAATTGCCTCTTCAGCAATCTTATCAAGTTCATAAGTAGAAATTCCTGGTTTAATAGCTTCTTTTACACATCTATGTGCATAAGCAGTAATTCTTCCAGCTTCCTTCATTATTTCAATTTCACGATCGCTTTTTATTGTAATCATTTGATTTCTCCTAATACATCTTTAACATTATTAAATATTTCATCGATGTTTCCGATACCAAATACATTTTTTACTATACCAGTTTTTTCATAATAATCTAAAACAGGTTTAGTTTGCTTATAATAAACATCAAGACGTGTTTTAATAGTTTCTTCTGTATCATCTTTTCTTTGTACAAGAGTACTACCACAAACATCACATATACCTTCAACTTTTGGTTTATTAGATACAACGTGATAACTAGCACCACACTTAGTACAAGTTCTACGACCAGTAATACGATTAATTAATAAATTATCGTCAACTGTAATGTTTAAAACACAATCAAGTTTAATATTAAGCTTTTTAAGTATATCATCTAAAGCAACAGCTTGATTTAGATTTCTTGGAAATCCATCAAGAAGAAAACCATTAGCTAGGTCATCTTCTTGTAATCTTTCATATACCATTTGAATAGTTAATTCATCAGGAACAAGATTTCCATGATCAATATACTTATGTGCTTCTATTCCAAGAGGTGTATTATTAGACATATGATATCTAAACATATCACCAGTTGAAATATGAGCAATTTTATATTCATTTTTAATTAAAGCAGCTTGAGTGCCTTTACCAGCACCAGGCGCTCCCATAATTAATAAACGCATAATTTAACTTCCTTAATCCATAAATCCACGATAAGATTTTTCTTGACCAATTTGTTTGATTTGTTTTACTGTTTCAATAGCAACACCTACAACGATAATTAATCCTGTACCACCAATTTGAACTGATGCAGGTAAATTTAATACCTTAGTCATAATTATTGGAAGACTAGCTAATATTGATAAGTAAATTGCTCCAACAACATTAATCTTAAATAATACACGTGAGAAGTACGCACTTGTTTCTTCGCCAGGTCTAATACCAGGAACATAGGCATTTTGCTTTTGAAGATTTTCAGCCATTTTATCTGGACTCATTTGTAAGAATGAGTAGAAGAATGTAAATACAACAATTAAAATGATATATAAAGCAAATCCAATAGGTTCACTAGTTGAGAATATCATATTTAAAACTGTCTTTGCAGTTCCTTCAGATAAAAATCCTGAAATTGTTGATGGTAGACTTAATAAAGTAGATGCAAAAATTACTGGAATAACTGATGCACTATTTAATTTAATTGGAATATTAGAATCACTTCTTCCTTGAAGAATAGCACTTGATGGTCTATTAGCATATTGTACAGGAATCTTTCTTTGAGCAGCTTCCATAAACACAATACCAATAACAAGTAGTACCATAAGTATAATACTAATAATAAATTTCCAAATTCCAGCAGATCCTGCTTCAGTATCAAAGATATAAGTTTGCATTAAATCATTGATCATATCAGGATAACTTGCGATTATACCAACAACGATCATTAATGATGTACCATTGCCAACACCATGTTTAGTAATACGATCAGCTAACCATAATACAAAACCAGTACCAGCAGTCATAACTATACTTAAATAGATATAAGTCATTGCTCCATTTGGAGTACCAACTCCAAAGAATACTTTTTTATAAGATACAGTAACACCTAATACTACTGTTAGTGATTGAACAAAAGCAAGGAAAATTGCTAAATATCTTGTTAAAGTATTTAACTTTTGTTTCCCTTCTTCGCCTTCTTCACTCCATTCTTTTAATGGTTTAATGATGTCCATTTGTAATAATTGAACAACGATAGAAGCAGTAATATATGGGCTAACACCAAGAGCCAAAATAGAAAAGTTTGATAATGCTCCTCCACTAAATACGTCTAGGAAACCAAACATTTTTGAACTAGCATCATTGTAAATAGCTTCCATGTTTTCATATCTTATATAAGGTAATTGAATATAATAACCTAATCTATAGATAAGTAACATCAATAATGTAAATAAGATACCAAGCCACAATTTTTTATTTTTTAAAATCATTGCCATTTTATAGTACCTCTATTTTTCCACCAGCTTCAACAATCCCCTTTTCTGCTGATGTCGAAAATTTATGAGCTTTAACTACTAGTTTTTTAGTTAAAGAACCGTTTCCTAAAATTTTGATTAATGAAGCGCTCTTTTTAACTAGTCCTTTTTCAACTAATACTTCAGGAGTAACAGTACTTCCTTCAGCAAAACATTCACAATTTAAATCCTCTAAATTAACAACAGCATATACTTTTTTATCGATATTTGTAAATCCACGTTTTGGAAGACGTTTGAATAATGGAGTTTGTCCACCTTCATATCCTGGACGAACACCGCCACCACTACGTGAGTTTTGACCATTATGTCCACGACCACTTGTCTTACCATGGCCACTACCAGTACCACGACCAACAGTCTTACGTACATGTCTAGCGCCTTCAACAGGATGTAAATTACTTAAACTAATTTCTTCAACAACTTGTTTCTTAGCCATAATAATCCTCCTATTTTTCAACAACTTCAACTAAATGTTTAACAGTTGCTACCATACCTAAAACAGCTTCATTAGCTGGTTTAGTAACAACTTGGTTAATCTTAGTTAAACCTAATGCTTTAAGTGTTTTTGCTTGATTTGGTTTACGACCACAAGCACTTTTAACTAATTTAATATTTAATACTTTTTCTGCCATAATCAATTACCCCAATATATCCTTTGGATCTAATCCTCTTATTTCAGCAACTTGTTCTACAGTTCTTAAAGCTTGTAAACCTTCAAAAGTAGCTCTAACAATATTGATTGGAGTACTTGAACCTAATGACTTAGAAACAATGTTAGAAATACCTGCAAGTTCAACAACGTCACGTACAGGACCTCCAGCAATAACTCCAGTTCCATCAGGAGCAGGTCTTAAGAATACTCTACCAGCACCATAGATACCAGTAATTTCATGAGGAATAGTTGTATTAACAACTGGAACATAGATAATGTTCTTCTTTGCATCTTCAACAGCTTTGCTGATAGCATCTGGAACTTCCATAGCTTTTCCAGTTCCTAATCCTACATGTCCTTTTTTATCTCCAACAACTACTAAAGCACTAAAACGATATCTACGACCACCTTTAACAACTTTAGTAACATGGTTAATACTTACAACACGTTCTTCATATTGTTTTTCAACAACTTCAACGTCTTTTTTTACTTGTTTCTTTTCTTTATCTTGACGCATCATAAACCTCCTAGAACTTCAATCCTGCTTCACGAGCACCCTCTGCTAAAGCTTTAACACGTCCGTGATATAAATAACCACCACGGTCAAATACTACAGAAGTAATAGATTGTTCTAAAGCTCTTTTAGCAACTAAAGCTCCAACTTGTTTTGCAGCTTCAATATTTGAGCCATTTTCTAATTTTAATTCTTTATCATTTGAAGATGCGCTAACTAAAGTAACACCTTTTTCATCATCAATGATTTGGGCATAAATGTTTTTATTTGATCTATACACATCTAAACGAGGTAAGGCAGATGTTCCAGTAATGTTCATACGAACTCTTAAATGACGTTTAATACGCATTTCATTTTTTGATTTTTTATTTATCATTACTATCTACACTCCTTTCTACTTAGCTTTCTTAACTTCTTTACGACGAACAACTTCATCGCTATAATGAATTCCTTTACCATGATATGGTTCAGGTTTACGTGTGGCACGAATATTAGCAGCAAATTCACCAACTAATTGTTTATCAATACCACTTACACTAACTTCAGTAGGTTGAGGACAACTTACTGTTAAACCTTCAGGAATATCTAAAGTTACAAGATGTGAATAACCAACAGCAAGAACTAATTTCTTGCCTTCTAAACTTGCTCTATAACCAACACCTTCGATTATAAGTGTTTTCTTATATCCTTCAGTAACACCAACAACCATGTTGTTTAAGCAAGCTCTAGTAGTTCCATGAAGAGTTTTATGTTGAATTGAATCACTTGGTCTAGCTACTTTTACAGTATTATTTTCAACAGTGATCATCATATCTTTGTTGAAAGTATTTGTAAGTTCACCCTTTGGTCCTTTTACAGTGACTACATTACCAGCTTTAACATCTACTGTTACGCCGTCTTTAAGTACGATTAATTTATTACCAACTCTTGACATTTAAACCTCCTACCAAACAAATGCTATGACTTCGCCACCAATATTTAATTTTCTAGCTTCTTTATCAGTCATAACTCCATTTGAAGTTGAAACAATAGCAATACCTAAACCATTGAATACTTTTGGCATATCCATAGCACCAACGTATGTACGGATACCAGGTTTAGATATACGAGTAATTCCTTTAATTACTCTTTCTTTTTTACTTGTATATTTTAATGTAATAACAATATTTTTCATAGTTGAACCTTTTTCAGTAGTTTCAACTAATTCATAATTTTCAATGTATCCTTCTTTTTTGATAACATTTAAAATTTCTAATTTAATTTTTGATGCTGGAACACTACAAGTCTTATGTTTTGCTTGATTAGCATTTCTAATACGTGTAAGTAAATCAGCAATTGGATCAGTCATTCCCATAATTTTGACTCCCTTCCTACCAACTAGCCTTAGTTACGCCAGGAATTTCTCCCTTATAAGCTAATTCTCTAAAGCATAGACGGCATAATTTAAATTTCTTATATACAGCATGAGGACGTCCGCAGCGTTCACAACGAGTATACTCTCTTACTTTATACTTAGGTTTTCTTGCATTTTTAACTTTTAATGATGTTTTAGCCATAGTAAATCTCCTTTAACTACTTTCTAAAAGGCATTCCTAATAATTTTAATAATTCACGGCCTTCTTCATCAGTGTTAGCAGTTGTAACAATAACGATATCCATACCACGAACCTTAAGAACCTTATCATAATTAATTTCTGGGAAAATTAATTGTTCTTTAATTCCTAATGTATAATTTCCGCGTCCATCAAAACAATCTTTGCTTAAACCACGGAAGTCACGAACTCTAGGAAGAGCGATTGAAACAAGTTTATCATAGAACTCATACATTCTTTCTCCTCTTAAAGTTACTTTACATCCAATAGCTTGACCTTCACGTAATTTGAAGTTAGCAATTGATTTTTTAGCTTTAGTAATTATTGGTTTTTGACCAGTAATTGTTTGTAAATCTTCAACAGCAGCATCAATGAATTTACTATTTTGAATAGCATCACCAACACCCATGTTAACAACGATCTTTTCCATCTTTGGAATTTGCATTACAGTAGTGTAACCGAATTTTTTAGTTAATTCAGCTTTTGCAGAATTATTATATTGTTCTAATACTCTATTCATAATCTACCTCCTACTTGTCAATTTCCATTCCAGATTTTTTAGAATAACGAACTTTTTTACCATTTTCGTTAACTTTATATCCAACTCTTGTAGCAGAGCTCTTTTCACTACCGCTTTCGTAATACATTACATTAGAGATTGCAATAGGAGCTTCTTTTTGGATAATTCCGCCATCAGGATATTCATTGTTAGGTCTTGTGTGACGACTAACTTTATTAACACCTTCAACGATAACTTTTTGTTCTTTAACAAAAACTTTTAAAACTTTACCAGTAGTGCCTTTAGCATCACCACTAATAACTTTAACTGTATCACCTTTTTTAATAAACATAATACCCTCCTTATAGAACCTCTGGAGCAAGTGAGATAATCTTCATATAATCACCATCACGTAATTCACGTGCTACTGGTCCAAAAATACGAGTTCCTTTTGGAGTCTTATCTTCACGAATAATAACAGCAGCATTATCATCAAATTTGATATAACTACCATCATTTCTTCTTAAACCGCTCTTTGTTCTTACGATAACTGCTTTAACTACATCACCTTTTTTAACAATTCCACCAGGAGTTGCAGTCTTAACAGATGCTACAATAATATCGCCAATATTAGCGAATTTATGTCTTGTACCACCTAAGATTTTAATGCATAGAAGTTCTTTAGCACCTGAGTTATCAGCTACTTTTAATCTTGTTTCTTGTTGAATCATAATTTAAACCTCCGCACTATAGTTGTACAGCTCTTTCAACGATCTTAACTAAAATGAATTTTTTAGTTTTAGATAATGGTCTAGTTTCCATTATTTCAACGATATCTCCCATTTTAGCATCATTGTTTTCATCATGAGCTGTAAACTTCTTAGAATATTCAACACGCTTACTATATAAAGCATGTTTACGATGTGTTTGAACTAATACTTTAATTGTTTTATCTTCTTTAACAGATACAACTTTACCTGTATAAGTTTTTCTTGTATTTCTTTCTTCCATGACGTGCCTCCTATTTAGTTGCCTTTGCACGAGCGTTTAAAACAGTCTTCATGCGAGCAATAGATTTTTTAGCTTTGCCAATTTTATCTGTGTTTTCTAATTTACCAA
This sequence comes from Bacilli bacterium, assembly GCA_016282055.1. Taxonomy (GTDB): domain Bacteria; phylum Bacillota_I; class Bacilli_A; order ML615J-28; family CAG-698; genus CAG-698. The sequence continues at coordinate 13,715 of JAEEJT010000096.1, read as the reverse complement.
CAGCAGCTTGGAAACGAAGATTAAATAATTCTTTCTTTAAATCTTCGATATTTTTATTAATAGTGGCATCATCCATTTTTTGGATTTTTTGAATTTCAGTTTCTTTTTTAACTGGTTCTTTTGTTACTTCTTTTTTAACTTTAGTAGCCATTATTATTCACCAACTTCCTTAGAAATTACCTTACACTTGATAGGTAACTTTTGAGCAGCTAATCTTAAAGCTTCTTTTGCAGTAGCTTCAGGAACACCGCCAATTTCGAACATAACTGTTCCTCTTTTTACAACAGCAACATATCCGTCTGGAGAACCTTTACCTCCACCCATACGAACTTCTAGAGGTTTATGAGTTTGACTAATATGTGGGAAAATTCTAATGAAAACGCCACCTTCACGCTTACAGAAACGAGTCATAGCGATACGAGCAGCTTCTATTTGTTGTTGAGTTAACCAGCATCCACTTAATGCTTGTAAACCATAATCACCAAAATCAACTTTTTTAGCTCCTTTAGCTTTTCCTTCATAGCTTACGCGATGAGGACGACGGAACTTAACTCTTTTAGGCATTAACATAATTATTTTGCCTCCTTAGTAGTATTTTGTTTTTTCTCAGGTAAAACTTCACCCTTACAAATCCAAACTTTAACACCTAATTTACCATAAGTAGTTAAAGCTTCAGCACATGCATAATCAACATCTGCTCTTAAAGTTTGTAGAGGAACTGTACCTTCATTGTATCCTTCACTTCTAGCCATTTCAGCTCCACCTAAACGACCAGAAATAGAAGTTTTAATACCTTTAGCTCCAGCTTTCATTGTGTCTTGGATAGCTTTCTTTTGAACACGACGGAATGAAGCACGGTTTTCTAATTGTTTTGCAATATTTTTAGCAACTAAAGTTGCATCTAAATTTGGATTATTAATTTCAACTACTGATAAGAAAACTTTCTTTCCAGTTAATTTTTCTAACTTAGCAACTAAACCAGTTTTATTTGCAGCTTCACGACCGATAACAAGACCAGGTTTAGCTGTATAAATTGTTAACATAACTTTAGTTTTAGTTCTTTCAATTTCAATCTTAGAAATACCATGATCTCTTATAGCGATTTTGTTGATATCTCCTTGACCTTTATAAATATCAAATTCATAGTATTTATAAACTGCATCACGAATCTTAAGATCTTCTTGTAATAAATCGGCAACTTCCTTTTTATTAGCATACCATTTAGATTCCCAGTCTTTAATAACACCTATACGTAAACCTATTGGATTAACTTTTTGACCCATACGATCCTCCTATTTCATTTCTGCCACAACAACAGTGATATGGCAAGTTCTCTTAAGTAATCTGTCAGCACTACCCTTAGCTCTTGGTAAGAATCTCTTAAGAGTAGGTCCTTCATTTACATAAGCTTCTTTAACGAATAACTTTTCTTGATTCATATTATTGTTGTTAACAGCATTAGCTGCAGCTGATTTTAATACTTTAATAATTGGTTCTGCTGCTCCATTTGGAGTAAACTTCAAAATAGCATAAGCATCAGAAACTTTTTTACCTCTAATTTGATCAATAACTAAGCGTGCTTTACGAGGAGTAACACGAATAGTTTTAGCAACACATTTTGCAGTTAATTGTGTATTTTCCATATTCATTTATCCCCTTTCTTAGTTACCTTTCTTGTCCTTACCATGTCCATGATAAGTTCTAGTAGGAGCAAATTCTCCTAATTTATGTCCAACCATATCTTCAGTTACATAAACTGGAATATGGTTTTTACCATTATAAACAGCGATTGTATGTCCTATAAATTCTGGGAAAATTGTAGAACGACGTGACCATGTTTGAATAACTTTTTTATTGCCTTGTTGAGCTTGAACTTTTTTCATTAAATGTTCATCGCAAAAAGGACCTTTTTTAAGTGAACGTGCCATATTATTTCTCCCTTCTAGTTATTACGTGTACGACGATGAATAATTAAGTCGTTTGATTTCTTCTTTGTATTACGAGTCTTAAGACCCAATGCAACTTTACCCCAAGGAGTAAGAGGTGCCTTACGTCCAACTGGAGCTTTACCTTCACCACCACCGTGTGGGTGATCGTTAGGGTTCATAGCAGAACCACGAACAGTTGGGTTAATACCCATATGACGAATTCTACCAGCTTTACCATAATTTACGTTCATATAATCAGCATTTCCTACAGTACCAACAGTAGCGTAGCAAACACCTAAAATCTTACGAACTTCACCACTAGCAAGACGGATTAAAACATATTTTTCTTCACGTCCTAAAATTTGAGCATAAGTTCCAGCACTACGAACTAATTGAGCTCCATGACCTGGATGCATTTCAATATTGTGAATAATAGTACCAACTGGAATCTTATCAAGAGGTAATGCATTACCTACTTTGATATCAGCATTTTCACCAGACATAATTTTTTGTCCTAATTCTAATCCTTCTGGTGCAATGATATATCTCTTTTCACCATCAAGATAATTAATTAATGCGATATTTGCTGAACGGTTTGGATCATATTCGATACTTGCAACAGTACCAACAACATTGTATTTATCACGTTTAAAATCAATAATACGATATTTACGTTTAGCTCCACCACCTTGATGACGAACTGTAATCTTACCTAAATTGTTACGACCACCTTTTTTAGTTAAAGGAGCTAGTAAGCTTTTTTCAGGAGTATCAGTTGTAATCTCAGTGTTAACTAAAGTAGACATATTACGGCGACCATTTGTGGTAGGTTTATAATATTTAATTGCCATAATTTACCTCCTAAATTTCGAATACGTCTAAAGCCTTTTCGCCCTTCTTTAAAGTGACGATTGCTTTATGACAAGCGTTAGTGAATCCTTCATAACGTCCCATCTTTTTAGGCTTTTTACGTACATTAATCATATTTACACTTTCAACTTTTCTATTGAAGATTTCTTCAACAGCTTGTTTAACTTCAACTTTATTGCAACCAGGTTTAACTTCAAATGTATATTTTAAATTTTCAGCTAAATTAGTTGTCTTTTCAGTAATAATTTGTTTTACTAAAACATCATAAGGACTCTTCATTATTTAAGTTCCTCCTCATACTTTTTGATTGCAGCTTCAGTAATAATATACATATCTGCGTTAATCATATCATAAACTGATAAATGACTATAACTTTGAACATAAACACTTGGAACATTATTTGAAGCCATAACTAGGTTAGTATTTTCTTCACCTAAAGCTACAACAACTTTACCATTTGCATTTAAGTTCTTTAATACATTAACGAAATCTTTAGTTTTTACTGAATCTAATTTAATATCATCAACAACAACTAATTTTCCTAAAGCAAGTTTATTTGATAATAAACATTTCTTAGCTAACTTAACAGCTTTTTTATTTGTTTTAACAGCATAACTTCTAGGAGTTGGTCCGAATACAATTCCTCCACCAACCCATTGAGGAGATCTAATAGAACCTTGACGAGCACGTCCTGTTCCTTTTTGTCTCCATGGTTTTTTACCACCACCAGATACTTCAGAACGACCTTTAGTATCATGAGTTCCTTGACGCATAGCTGCTCTTTCAGCGTTAACTACATCATATACAACTTGCATATTTGCTTCAACACCAAAAACTTCATCTGATAATTTAATCTTTTTAACAGCTGTGCCTTCTTGATTTAATACATTAACAGTAGACATCTTCTATAGTCTCCTTTCCTAGTTTAATGCTTCAGGGTTTATTGGTTGAGCTTTAGCTTTAGTTGCATTTGTAATCATAACACAACTCTTCTTAGCTCCTGGAACATTACCCCTGATTAAGATAATATTTTTTTCTACATCAACTTTAGCAACTACTAAATTTTGAATTGTAACTTGTTCTCCACCCATTCTTCCAGGTAATTTTTTACCTTTCTTAATTCTAGCTGGATTAATAGAACCCATTGAACCAGTTCCTCTATGATAACCTGATCCATGTCCCATAGGTCCTCTTGAGTGATTCCAACGTTTAATAACACCTTGGAAGCCTTTACCCTTACTGATACCAGTGACATCAACGATTTCACCTTCAGTAAATATATTAACCTTAACCTCTTGGCCTGCTTTGAAAGCTTGCATTTCTTCCCCAGCGATTTCTTTTACGAAGCGCTTAGGATTTGCATTAACTTTTTTAGCGTGGTTAATTTGTGGTTTAGTTGCAAGATTTTCTTTTAAATCTTCAAAACCTAATTGAACAGCTTCATAACCATCTGTATTAGCTGTCTTAACTTGTAGCACAACGTTTGGTTCAGCTTGAATAACTGTAACTGGAATTAATTCACCTTGTGCTGAGAAAATTTGAGTCATACCAATTTTTCTACCTAAGATTCCTTTAGCCATGAGTTTTCACCTCCTATAAATTACTCATTATTTAAGAATGATATCAACACCAGTAGGTATCTCTAAATGAACAAGTGCGTCCATTGTCTTTGGTGTTGTTTCGACTATATCGATTAGACGTTTGTGAGTTCTTCTCTCAAATTGTTCACGACTATCTTTATGTTTGTGTGGTGAACGAATGATTGTGAATACTTCTTTTTCAGTTGGAAGTGGGATAGGTCCTGAGGTCTTAGCTCCTGTCTTCTTAACTGTCTCAACAATCTTCTTTGCAGATTCATCGATTAATCTGTGATCGTAAGAAACTAATTTAATTCTTAACGCTTTTTTTGCCATACTTTTTTCCTCCTTCGTAACATTTAATTAATGTACTCGGCTCCATGCAAATTACCTGACTACCCTAGGCTATTGGCAACGCTCCCGTGAGTGTCAGCAACCTTGCATATCCCTGCCTGTCCTTAACCTTACATATTATACCAGTTTGACCATTAAAAGTCAAACATTTTTTATATCTAAAACCGTTTTCACACTAATTTTTGTAATATTTTACTTAAAAACTTCCTATTGAAAATAAAAAAACATGGTATAAACCATGTAATTTTTTTATAATTATCTATTTACATTATGATAGAAATCTTGAACGTCTTCAATTTCATCTAACATTTCTTCGAAACGTTCAAACTTTCTCATTCCTTCTTCATCTAAATCAACGTATGTTTGAGGAATCCAAGTAGTATCATCTTCATCAAATTCCATTTCACCAAATGCATCAACTAATGCTTGACGAATCTTAGAATAATCACTACTATCTCCATATACAGTTACATATTCTTCATCCATTTCAACGTCTTTAACATCGCATTCAGCCATCATTAAAGCATCTAAAACTTCTTCATCAGTATGACCTTTGAATGTAAATAATGCAACATTATCAAACATATGTGCAACACATCCATTAACACCTAGTTTAAAACCACATCTACCAAATGCAACTTTAACAGATGTATAAGTTCTATTAACATTATCAGTTAAGCAGTCAACGATAACCATACAGTTTTCAGGTCCAAAACCTTCATAACGAACAGCTGTATATGCTTCTCCACTACCACCTTTAGCTTTTTCTATTTGTCTTTTAATAACATCAGCAGGAATATGTGCTTTTTTAGCTTTTTCAATTTCCTTCTTTAATGATAAATTCATTTCTGGATCTGGCACACCACTCTTTGCTGCAATATAAATTGCTTTAGCAAATTTGGCATTTTGTTTAGATTTCATAGCTGCAGTTTTAGCCATAGAAGCAGCTCTAACTTCATGTGCTCTTCCCATAATAAAAAACTCCTTTAAATTAATTTCTTTTAATATTATATCATAATATATCAAAAAAATAAATATTTTTTATAAAAATATAAAAAATTGCGTGATTTCACACAATTATTTTATTCTCTCAATAGCAATTAAATATGGACTATTATTTACTCTATTAATGAATTTATATTCTAAAACATTATATTTTTTTTGATCAAGCGTCTTAAGATAACTTTTAATATCGCCTGCTTCACTTCCATTATCATGCCCTGTATATATACCAATAGTAATAATTCCATTTATTTTTAATAAATTAATTACTTTCATTAACGAAGCAATTGTTGAAAAAGACTTTGTAGTAATAGATTTATCTCCTTTAGGCAAATAACCAAGATTATACATAACATAATCTACTTCTAAATTAATATATTTATCAATATTTTCATGACTATCATTTATTAAAGTTACATTTGAGTTATCAATAATTTTTCTACAGTAATCTATTGCTTCTTTTTGTATATCAAAACTATATACATGTTTACAAATACTCTGTAAAAAAATAGTATCATTACCTCTACCTAAAGTCATATCAACACCAATTGCATTATCTCTATAAGAATACTTTATTAAATTCTTGGCAAAATCTAAAATATTATCCATTACAACTCATCAATCTTCTTTCTTGTTTTAATTACAAATGGTTTGTTAAACAAATCAAAAGATATCATATTTGATAATAAATACATAGCTTTATTATTATCATTTCCATATAGTTTATCACCAAGAATAGGAAATCCTATACTAGCAAAACTAACTCTAATTTGATGTGGTTTACCAGTTTTAATAAAAACTTTTACAAGTGTTTTATCATTAAAAGTTTTTATGATTTTATATGATGTAAAACTATTAGGTGTTTTATTAGTTAATCCAATGTATTTTTTACTATTATGTCTATCTTTTCCAATATATAAATTAATATCTTGTTCTTTATATAAACTACCTTTTACATAAGCAAGATATTCTTTTTTAATCATCTTATTTTCCATTAAATAAGATAAATAACAATAACTAAAAATGTTTTTACAAAAAATAACAACACCACTAGTATCAACATCTATTCTATGTAAGCATCTTATATACGAATCATCATATTTATTCTCAAGATAAGTAACAACTCTATTTAATAAAGTATCTGTTGTATTACCATCAGAATGAACTAAAATTCCTTTAGGTTTATCAACACAAATTATATTACTATCTTCATATATAATATCTTTTTCATTAATACAATAACTACTCTTTTCAATTAAACTATTATCTTCTAATACACTAAAATTTATATAAACATAATCACCTTTTTTTAAATTAAATCCACTTACAACATTCTCTTTATCAGTTGTAATAGCATTTAATGAAATAAGTTTATTTATATAACCTTTACTTAAATGATTCAAAGATAAATAATCTTCAATTTTTATATTCTTATCAATAAAATACTTACTTACCATTTAAAATACCTAAAAATTCCTTTTCATTAATAACTTCAATTACTCTATATTTTTTTATACGATTTAAACTAAGTAAATCTTTACTACTAGGATTTAAAAACATAACAATTAAGTTACATTCTAAAGTTAATCCTTTACATACTATACCATTATTTTCATATACTTTTTGTTTGTATAAATTTAAAGAATTCCACTTAGGCTTGCCTAAAAACCCTATTTTTTTGTCCTCTAATCGATTTGAAATAATATTAAAACACTTCTTATGTTTATTAATTAAATAACAACCAGACTTTATTTTATCATTTAATTTTCCGAAACCTAATCCTAAGTATTCATATAATAAATCAATATTTTGAAGATTTAATCTCTTTTTCATATCTTCTATTAAATAAAAACAAATAGAAGCATCGCTTATAGCATTATGAGCATCATGCACAACACCTAAATAACTAGATAAGGTTTGTAGCTTGAAATTATTAACAATACCTTTATAGTAAATATTTGATGCCATTAAACTACAAGCTATATATATATTTGGATATTTTAAATTATATTTTTTAATTAAACTATATAATACATTAATATCAAATCTACTATCATGACAAACTATTATATTGTCATTAATTAAATCATAAATTTCACTATATATAATATCAAAAGAAGGTGCATCTAATACATCCTCCTTTGTTATATGGTGAATTGAAACATTGTATAAATTAAATTCGCAATTTGGATTTATCAAATAATACTTTTTATCTACTATTTTTCCATCATTAACGCAACATAATCCAAGACTACACGCACTAGTATAACTACTAGATGCAGTTTCAAAATCCATAGTTATATATTCGTATTTCATTATTCAACTACGTACATAACTCCTTTTTTAAAGAAGTTCATAAAAGTTTCTAACTTATATTCATAATAAACAAATAAAGGATTACCCATATTATCTTTTCCAAATCTATCATTTATATTAGGATCATTACATAATACATAAGTTCCTTCACTAGTTTCTTTATATCCAACAACAACAAGTAAATGACCGGCTGTTTTATAAAGTCCAGTATCTCCACCAATACTAGCACCAAATGGGCCAACATTAGCTAAATGCCATTTAATCTCATCCCAACTATATATACGTTTTAAATAAGTATCTACTCCATAAGCACCAATTGTAAAAATATTAAAACTCCAGTTACCATATGTTGGATCATTATGACCATTATCAGCAACAAAATTAGCTATATATCTATGTGGAAACTCATCATATTTACTAAAATCAAACCCTTTATACATTAAAAGCATACAAGATGTAGTTGCACTACACATCTCATGACCAATAACAGGAACCATATTTTGATTTAATTTAGGTACTTCATAATATACTTTCTTAGGTAAATTAGATGTATCTAAACTTACTTTATAATCTTTAATTCTTAAAATAACATTAACAATAGATAATTTAGCATCATTTGTTAAAGTAATTCTAAATTTAACTCCAGTTGCATTATAACCTTCTTTAGTAAGAATTTCATCAACGTGCATATAAGAATAAGTATCATCTTGTTCATAATATAAGTTACTACTACCAAGACCCCAAGCACCATAACTAAAATACTTACTATATTTGCCATTTACTTTAATACTAATTTCTAATGTTGCTAAACTATTTTTATCAGTAATACATGCAAAAGATCCAACACATTCATCAAACTCTTTTGTCTCAATTTCAGGTGATTCAATAACACCATTTTTACTCTTGTCGATTAAAACTAATTTATTATCACATAATGTGATATTATCTTTCTTAAAACCATTTAATTCATCAACTCTACATACAATATTACTTTCATTTACTTTCATATTAATTACTCCTATTTAGATAATTATAACATAAATACTATTATTTTAAAACCTTATTAATTAATCCATTTAATATAACAAACATAGAATAAGTATCAAGACCACAATATACTTCAAGTTTTTTTGTTGTATCTTTTATATCAAGATCATCCATATATCTAAAATTTCCATAAGCTTCAATTGCACCAAGCCCATTATGAATATCAATATTTTTATAACTCAAATCAGAAAAACAAGGTAAAACAGTTTTAATTGAAAAACTTCCCCTCATTTTTTTATTATAATAATTTATATTATTTCCATTTTTTATTAGTTTAAATAAATCATAAACATGATTTATTATATTATCAAGTTTTTCTTTATATTCAGGAAAAATATCACCTAATTCTTTCATTCTTGTTATCTCAAATTTTTCATTATAAACAAGAACAGTCCCGCCACTAGTTAAATCAATAGTATCAATAAGCTTTAAAACAAATTCTTTTCTCCTATCATTATAATTACAACTAACAAAAGAAACATGATCTTTTTCTCTATCACAAACACCTCTTGCTTTTTCAATGTGACAAGAAAACTGAAAACATGATTGCGAAAAACAAGTCTCTTTATAAAAACGAGGAAGAGGACAATTAAAAGATTCAAAATCAAGATGATATATAGGATATTTAATATTTTCTAATTCTTTTTTTATATTATCATAGTTAATATATTCTTCATTAAATGAATCGTAACAAATTATATTCTTATCTGATGAAATAGAATTCCTATCTAAATCAAGAATAGATTTAAAACCTTTATTATATAAATTATATATATTTCTTTTATCAATCAGACAACCAATAAAATCACTATCATTATAATTATCAATACAAACAAAATTATATTTACAATCTTTACATAAAGTATTATAACTTACTTTATCAATATCAAAAGACTTTATATTATTTAAAATATTATTATATAATTTACCAATAATACTATCATAACAACTAAGTAGATTAGTAACATCAAATAAACAAGTAACATCACTACATCCATCATAATAATGAGGTAAGTTATTAACATATTTCCCATCAAAAACATAATCAGAATTTAAACAAGAAAAATAATAATGTACTTTTTTATTTAAATTACAATTACTAACAATAAATCTTGTAATGGCTATATCAAATAAATAACTACCAACATCACCATGTATATTACTTATTTTTTTAACTAAATCAGGTGAATAATTATTACAAACTTTATCAATAAATACTCCATTGTTATTAATAAATAATTTTCCACCATTTAACTCTAAAAACTTATGAGAAGTTGTTGATTTAACTTCAATAATATATATATCATTTTCATCCTCATAATATCCATCAAGATAAGTATATAAAGTATTATCTTTATCAGTAAAACTAACTTTAGTTTGTTTTTTAGTATCAAGATTATATAAAAACCCTTTATTAAGTCTTCTGCTTGCTTCTTTTAAAGCAATCATCTCTACATCTTTAAAATATATATCCATAACAGAATCTTCTTTATTAACAACTCTAGAATTACCATCTAAATCATACATTTTACTAAGTAACAATTCTACTTCATCTTTATCATAATTTGTTCTTCTTTTATTAATAAAGATATCATTTAATTTATAAATTCTATTGCATTTACAATACTCTTTAAATTGTGTTTTTGAAATATCCATTTAAATCACCACAAACATTTTACCATACAATAAACAATAATACAAAACAGAAAAATCTTATTCTAAAATAAGAATAAGATTTCATTTTTTGAATCAGTCGAGTTCGTTTATATCACACATAAAATATAATTGTTTTACTCCTAAATCTATGCTAATTAAATATTTGTGATTGCCAATTTCCTTACAATCTATTTTATAAAGTATTTCATTATCTTTCAATTCATAAATAATCTTATTACCAACATAAACTTTATCACTAGTTGCATATAATTCGCAAGTACGACTAAGATAAATAGAACCAATATAATTACCTATACCATCCAAAAGACCATTAACTTCGATATATTCGCCATCATATTTATTTTGTAATATCCTATCTGCTCCTGAATTATTTTGTAAAATATCATCTTTAATATTTTCTAATTTACATATATGATATTTGTTATTTAAACTATAAATAACATTGCCATCATCAAATATTTGTAAACTAATATTTGAGCCTAAATATATTCTTTCTTTTTTTGTAATATAAAATAATAAACGATTTATCCCTTGATTGAACCATCCTAAATACTCATTATCATTAATTTTTTGTGCCATGTATAAACCATCATAAACATAAGAATTGTCAAATCTAAAAGCATCATCCATAATAGCAGATTTTAAAACATTTCCTTTTTTACCATCTTCAGTTAGATCATAATAAGTAACTATATTACAATTATTATGAGCTGGTTCAACTTTATAAATCCAATATTTTAAATCATCATTATAATAAGTCTTCCCTGTTTTTAAATCTATTTCAAGACATCTTGATTTATATGTATATAAATCATCACAATTCTCATTATATCCATATTGTTCCTGTAAATTTTTAATTTCTTCAGACATGTATATTACTAATTTACCTTTTAATATAATCACACCATCAAAATCAACCATATTAAATGAACTCAAATTTACAGTATTAAGATATTTTTTATTTTCATCGTAAATAAATATATTAGAATCTTTTTTAAAAGTATATGCACATACTGAATCTTTCTTGTTACGAATAGCAACATATTTCCCTTCTGACATGCCATATATTAAACCATCAATATCAATAATTTCATCATTATCTTTTTTCTCATAATCAGATTGATAAATAGTTGATTCTATTTTAAATAAATTCAAAACTCCATCTTCAATTTTGAATTTAAAGTATTCATTTAAATCTAGATAAGAATCATAAAGATTAAAATATGTATAATGATTATATTCAAAACTATTATAATTTAAATGAGAATAATTATTAATATCGTTAACTTCTTTATTAAATAAAACTTCTCCTTTATAATCAACTACACATAAATACTTTTTAGATATTGTTGTTACTTCTTTAATAAAAACAGCAACTGGCAAAAAATCTTCCGTGTAAATGCAACTAATACGACTAATACTTGATGAATTATAAAAATCAATATTATATAATTTATCACAAATAACTTGACCAGTTAGAAAATTCTTTAAAATATAGTTATTATTGCTATCTTTATATACAGCTAAGTTAGAATATTTGCAATAAACGAAAGAATATACATCTTCTAAGTCATAGGCCTCACTAGTCACGTGAAGATTTTTAATTTGGCGAGTGCCATCATAACTAACTTCCTTAATTTGACTAAAACTCATAGTTGTATCAATCTCTAAGTCTTTATTGATTGATTTTTTACAACCTGTTAAAAATAATATTAAAAATAAAAAACTAATAATTGTAATTTTTTTCATAATTTAGCACCATTTATATTTAATTAAAGCTCTTGTGTATCACAAACAAAATATTTAGAAATATGTTGAGTACTAGTGTTACTATCACCTGCAACTATCAAATATACATCAATTAAATACTTACCATCACCAAGCCACTTGTAAGTTACTTGTTGTAAAACTTCTCTTTCTGTTAATTCATAAATTGTTTTATTTCCAACGAAAATTTTCTTATCAATCACATATAATTCGCAAGATGTACCAATATTATTATAGTTATTTAATGATTCTTCAATTTCAATGTATTCACCATCATATTTGTTTTTTAAAATTGCCTTGGCACCAGATCTATTTTCTAATATATCATCTTTAATATCCTCTAATTTACAAATATAATATTCTCCATCTAATTCATAAATAACATTTCCATCCTCTAAATAGTCACAAATAACTATATTGTCACTTATGAATACTCTATCATTTTTTGTTATATAAAATAAATAATTATTCTCATAAGACGAATTCTTTTTGCTATAATACCATACCAAATATGCTTTATCATTAATTCTTACAACATCATATATTCCATCATAAACAAATGAATTATCAAAAGTAAAAACATCATCCATAATGACAGTTTTCAACACGTTTCCTTTTTTTCCATCATCAGTAATATCATAATAATTGACAACTGCACATTTATAATCATCAATACTCGGTTTGCTGACAGAATCAATCCAATATTTTAAATCATCATTATAATAAGTTTTACCTGTTTTTAAATCTATCTCAATACATCTTGATTTAAACGTATATAGCTCATCATGATTTTCGCTATAACCATATCGTTCTGGTAATTTTTTAATTTTCTCTGATACATAAATAATAAATTTATTTTCTAATCTAATTACTCCATCATAACCATCCATATTAAATGATTTCAAATTCAAACAATTAAGAAATTTTTTATTTTCATCATAGATAAAAATATTTGAGTTAACTTGCATCCCATATGCACATACTTTACCTTTTTTATTATAAAAAGCTACATATTCATCATCAGCATGTAGGCAAATATTAAGTTCTTCATCATAAACAGAGTCATAATCATTTTGTGTTATGTTATATATTAATACCACTTCACCGTCTTGTTTAAACTTAAAGTATTCATTAAAATTTAGATTTGATTCTTTTATCTTGAAATATGTATACTCAT
>JAEEJT010000095.1 GCA_016282055.1 Bacilli bacterium | reverse complement strand
AGTCAAGCTGATGGTAGTATTTATACAGGCATGACAACAATTACATTTAAAGGTGATTATTCAGGTAAACTAAATTTAACTTATACTTTAGGTTTGGATATTGAAATTGCTAGACCTATTGAAAAAAATGGAATGTCTTTTGATGGTGGAAGCGGATATGTTTATAATTATGATGGTTTAAGTCATACTCCAGATTTTGATATTGAACTTGATGTAAATGGCACTACTGTTACTTTACATAAGGATGTTGATTTCTATCTTAAAGGTGATTTAGATAAAGTTAATGCTGGAAGATATGAAATTTATGCATATGGTATGGGTAATTATGGTGGATGTTTATATGTACCTTATACTATAGAAGCTAAATCATTAGATTCAACAACTGTTACATATGAGGCTGAAAGTGTTACTTATTATAATTCAAGTTTAGATGAACCATGTGATTTATTAATAACTATTCTTGATAAGGAACGTAATGAATATTTAACACCTGAAGATTATTCTATTGAATATGAATTTAATTTAGATAATTTAAAAGGTACTGCTTCAATTTCAGGTACTGGAAATTATTATAGTGAAGAACCATTAGTTGTTAATTTTGATATTCGAATGAAAACTATTAAAGGTTCTACAGTTGATATTACTTTTGATGAAACATATGAAGGTACAAACTATATGTATTATACAGGAACAAGTATTACTGTTCCAATTGCTTCTATTGTTGATAGTGAAAATAATACACTTGTTTTAGATAGAGATTATAAAGTAACTTACGCTGGTGATAGTAGTGTATTTGGTTCAACATGTACACTTGTTATTACTTGTATAAATGATTATTGTGATAAGATAGAATATGAATTTATTGTTCATTCTGATATTTTAGAATTTAGCGTTGTTAATAGTAATTATCATGGATTAACTACATCAGAAGATATCTTAAGAAATGATATCAATTTTGATAAAATTGATGAATATGATAATTTTGATATTACTGGTGTTGGAAATTATACATGTAGAGTTAAGCTTAAAAAAGGATATGTTATTAATGATGGAACTAGTTATAAAGTTAGTTATGGTTTAACTATTAAAGTTGATCCATTTGATATTTCTGAAGAATTAAACTGTGCGTATGATGCTTATATTGTTTATGATGGTAATGAACATACTATTGATGTAACTGTTAAAGATCCTTTTAATAATACTTTAGTTGAAGGAATTGATTATACTATAAGTTATTTAAATAACATAAATGCTGGAGAAGCAATATGTAAAATAACTGGTAAAGGTAATTATACAGGAGTTTATAATTTAAAATATGTAATTAATCCTATTACTGGTTGGGATGTTAATGTAGATAAACCAAGATATATATTAGTTGATGAAATAACTAGTCCTGTTACAGTTCCTGTTACAATTACAGATAATCATAATCATATATTAGTTGAAGGAACTGATTATACTTTAGAGTTTAGTAATAATACAAGTTATGGAATTGCAACTTTAACTATCCATTATAAAGGTAATTACAGTCTTGATGCAATAGAAGATTTTTATATTGGTAAGTATTATGCTTTATTAAATGATTATAATATTGATTTAAACAATGTTTATACAAAACTTGAAAATAATACTTCATCTTTAACAAATTATTTTTCTGGTTTAATGAATGATTATGGTAATTATATTCAATTGAATGCATCTGAAGTTCATGAGATTGGAACTTATGATTGTAGTATTGTTATTGATCCGATGCTATGTCTTGAAAATTGTGTTGAAAATGAAGGTTATTATTTTGTTACTGGTGAATATAGTTTCTATTGGAATGTACATAATATTATTATTGATGATATAAATGATACATTACTAGAGATTACTGGACTTGATAATCAATTCTATTATATGCATCAAGGAACAGTATCTACTTGGAATGGAACAATCACTTATAATAATAAAGTATTAGAAATTGAAACTGATTATGAAGTATTCACTGAAATACGCGATAAAGATTATAACTATCATGTAACTGATGATTACCATGAAGGTATTACTAACAGTGAAGCTGATGGATCTGTTTATTATGGTTATGTTCATATCGATTTTAAAGGTGAATATGGTGGTAGTGTTATTGCTATTTATAAGTTATGCCCATCAATTGAACCTGGTATGATTGAAATGATTGATGGATCAAGATATATTGATCGTCAAGCAACTTATGAATATACTGGAGAAATTATTACACCTTTATTTAATATTATTTTAGATATTGATGGTACAATGAAAAATTTAGTTTATAAAGAAGATTTTGATTATGAGGTTCGTGATTTTGAAGTTGGAAATTATGAAATTGTTGTTAAAGGTATAAATGATTACGCTGGTTTCTTATATTTTAATTATGAAATTAGAGGAGTAAATATCAACAAGGATAGATTTAGTTATACTTCATCTAATAATTGTATGATTGATGAAGAAAACTATTCACTTGATTTTAGTTTTGAGATTTACGATAATGAATGGAATTATAAATTAATTAAAGATACTGATTATGAAATTGGTTTTGAAAATTATGATGGTGAGGCTTGGATTTATATAAATGGTATTAACCACTATGATGGTGAAATTATATTATATAAACAAATCAGTAATCATTCTGTTAATGAATTAGATATTACTACAACATATGAATCTTTATATGAAGATGAAATAAATGCTATGATTTATGTTAATGAATTAACTAGT
>JAEEJT010000094.1 GCA_016282055.1 Bacilli bacterium | reverse complement strand
TTTCTACTTGCAATACATACTCTAATAAACTTAATAATTTCATATGTTGCAATACTACCAACAATCTTTTTATCATTTATTATCTCACAGACAATATATGGTTTTTCAAAAAAATATGGTCCAAACTCTCTAAAGTCTTTCCTTTGAAGATACAAATAAACTATTCTATCTTTTAAACATACTTTAATAATTCTCTCTTTAGGAAGCGTATCAATAACTCTACCGTGTATAATCATATTACATCCTAATCTGGATTATATATTTTTAAGATGCTTTCAAGTTGTTCTTGTGTTAAATGTAAAGATTTAATCTTTTCATTAAATTCACTATCACCAACGAGTCTTAAAATTTCATCCGTTTTCTTTTTTCCAATTCCCTTTATATCACTAAATTTTGATCTTAACAAATTCTTTGTATGAGTATTATGAAAATAACTAATAGCATATCTATGAACTTCTTCTTGAATACCAAACAAAAACTTATATAAATTAGAATGTTTATCAAGTAAATATAATTTATCATTATATAATATATGATTAGTTTTATGTTCGTTATCCTTAACAAGTCCAATAACATCAATACTTAAATCAAGTTTCTTTAAAGATTCAATACACGCATTAACTTGTCCCTTACCTCCATCCATCATAATAACATCAGCTATAGGTAAGTTCTCTTCTTTAACACGACTATAACGTCTTGTAATAATCTCTTTAAAAGTATTAACATCATCTATACCAACAATAGTTTTAACTTTAAACTTACGATAATCCTTTAAAGACTTAACCCCATCAATATAAGTAACCATACAACTAACACTACTAACACCACTAATATTAGAATTATCAAAAGCTTCAATTCGATGAGAACTTTTTAAACCAAGTAACTTATTTAATTCTAAAGTAGCACCAAGTGTTAAATCATAGCTTCTTTTCTTCTTATTTATTGAATTTTCAAGTTCTTTATTAATATTAACTAAAACAAGATCAACAAGTTCTTTTTTACTACCTTGTTTAGGAATAATAATTTTATTCCTTAATCTTTCATCGATTAAATCAAGATTAATATCACATAATAATATTTCTTTAGGAATAGGATTATTATAATTAAGATAAAAACCATTAATGAAACTTGCAAACATCTCTTCTTTATTATCGATTAAGTCATATATATAACTATCTTTATTAATAAGTTTTCCACCACGATAATAGAAAATCATAATATTAATAAAATCATCTAAGATATTATAGTTAATAACATCACAATCTTTAATATTACCTTCAACGTTTTGCTTTATTGTTATATCTTTAATATCATTAATTAAATTTCTATACTCAATTGCTTTTTCAAAATCACAATTACTACTAGCTTCATTCATAAGCTTTTCAATACTATTAATAGTATTAGATATATTACCCTTAAGTAAACCATTAATTTCATCAATATATTCATTATACATACTACTATCAATCTTATTAATACATGGTCCGAGACACATATTAAGATGATAATATAAACATTCTTTTTTAGGTATTCTATTACATTTTCTTAATGGATAAATCTTATTAATCATTTCAATAGTTTTTTTACAACTTTTTTGATTTGGAAAAGGTCCATAATATTTACCATTAAATCTTAAATCTCTTGTATAGAATACTCTTGGATGCAGTTCATTTGTTAAACAAATATAAGGATACATCTTATCATCCATAAGCATAATATTATACTTTGGATGATATTTTTTAATTAAATTATTCTCAAGAATAAAAGCTTCTGCTTCAGTTGATGTCATAATAAACTCTAAGTCATATATATTTTCTATTAATTTAGTAGTTTTAGCATTATGAGATCCAGTAAAATATGATTTCACTCTATTGGATAAATTCTTAGCCTTACCAACATATATAACTTCACCATCTTTATTTTTATAAAGATAGCAACCAGGATTCTTTGGTAAATCTTTTAATTTATCTCGTACGCTCATCTATTTTTTTAATCCTTGTAAAATACTTTCTATTCTATCACCATATTCTAGTGATTCATCATATTTAAAATTCAAAACAGGAGTTTTACGAATCTCTAAAACTTTACTTAAACTAGAACGAATATATCCACTAGCTTCTTCAAGATTTACCTTAGTACTTTCAATTTGATTCTTATCGCCAATTATTGTGTAAAAAACAGTAGCAACAGAAGCATCATTTGTTAACTTAACTTTAGTAATAGTAACAAACTTTAATCTTTCATCTTTACTATTAATTAAAATAGTACCAATTTCACGCTCACAAATTTTTTCTAATCTTTCAATTCTAAATGGCATATTAATCTCCATTAACTTCTTCCATTAAGAAAGCCTCAATAATATCGCCTTCCTTAATATCATTATAGTTTTGAATAGTTAATCCACATTCATAACCATTCTTAACTTCTTTAACATCATCTTGTTCATGTTTTAAAGTTCCAATCTTACCAGTATAAGCAACAATTCCATTTCTAATAAGTCTTACACTACTATTTCTAGTAACTAAACCATTAGTAACATAACATCCAGCAATAGTACCAATCTTAGAAACTTTAAATATCTTACGAACTTCAAGTTCACCAATTACTTTTTCTTCATAAACTGGGTCTAATAAACCTTTCATAGCAGCTTCAATATCTTCAAGTAATTTATAGATAATATTATATAAACGAATTTCAATACCTTTTTCACTAGCTTGTTTAGTAATAGCTGCATTTGGTCTAATATTAAATCCAATAATAATAGATTTACTAGCAACAGCTAATGAAATATCATTATCAGTAATCATACCAGCACCACTACTAATAATATTAACTTTAACTCCACTTACTGATAATTTAGCAAGACTTGATATTAATGCTTCGCTAGAACCTTGAACATCAGTCTTAATAATTAAATTAATTTCTTTATCATTATTATCTAAATTATCAAATAATGTTGAAAGACTAATACCTTTAGTTTCATTCTTAGCATTATTTGCTCTATTAAGTCTTTCTTCACTAACAAGTTTAGCAACCTTTTCGTCTTCAAATACCATAAAGTAATCACCAGCTTGTGGAACTTCATCAAGACCTGTTACCTCAACTGCCTTACTTGGTCCAGCACTCTTTAGATTAGCCTTAGTCTCATCAGACATTGCTCTAATCTTACCAAATACATTACCAACAACAACAGGATCTCCAACTTTAATAGTACC
>JAEEJT010000093.1 GCA_016282055.1 Bacilli bacterium | reverse complement strand
TATTTATAAATACTAATATAATAGATGGTCAAGGATATACTTGGACTAATACTAAGGGTGCAAATTCAGGTCAAATTCAGCCAGATGGAACTACAACAGTTGGTCATACAGGTAATGGTTATGCAAGAATAACATATTTAGGAGAAGGAGATTATACTACAGTGTATAGTGCAGCAGTAGATGAAGTATATTATTATGATTCAAACAATAATAAAAAAGTTATTGGTACAACAGATACAACAGGGAAACTTGAAAATGTATTTGTTCCAAATGATGTAACACTATATTCTACGGTAGCAAAGAATCCATCTGATTTATCTAATCCTTATAGTGAAACATTTAATACTATAGGTAACGAAACATATTTGATGCCAGAGGGAGATATTATTTATTGGTATGGGTATAATTCAAATAGAATAGGACTTGATTTTACTTCAAATAATAATTTATCAAAGCAACAAAACTATTTGTACCTATATCTTGCTTTGAATAATTATGATCAAGGATGGGCATTTATTTATGCTAATAATATCAATGGAAGAGATTATAATAGATTAAATCTAATTAGAAAATTTGGTGTTGGTGGATTGGCTATTACTAAGGCAGCATATTCTCATACTGATAATAGCAATTATGTATTACTTGATGGAACTGCTCCTAATACCTTAGAGTATTTTACTTCAACATTTGATAATTCATATTCATACTATTCACTTAAAATTGGTCAGTGGTGGAATCCAACACTAACAGGTCAAAACTATATATATGCAATTTGGTTATCAAATTAACTTTACATTTTTAAAAATATATCATATAATATGTGTAGTTAAAAGCAAAGAAGTTGAGGAGTTATTTAATTCTTTTAAAGAGAGATTATGGATGGTGTAAATAATCAAAGATAGAATAGCTTGTAGCAATGGAGTTAAATTAGTGAGTTTAGTAACTAATTTCGGTTTTACCGTTATCAATGAATGAAGGGTATTCTTTAAAGAATAAATTAAGGTGGTACCGCGGGTTAACTCGTCCTTATTATAAATAAGGAGGAGTTTTTTTATGCTAGAAAAGGTTATAGAAGAATTTAATAAATATACAAGTGCTTTTGATAGAAATATTGAAGGTATTGCACTAAAATATAATCATAGTTTTGCCGTCATGGATTTAATGGCAGAGTTAGGTTTTAGATTAGATCTTACAAAAGAACAAATCGAACTTGCTCGAGTGATTGGTTTACTTCATGATATTGGTAGATTTATTCAACTTGCTAATGCGCGCTCTTGGGATGATGATATTTTAGATCATGGAGAAGAAGGAGTTAAATACTTATTTGATGAAGGGCATATTAGGGATTTTATAGATGATTCTAAATATGATGAAATAATAAAGAAAGCTATTAAATACCATAATTATCTTTCTATACCTGATGGTTTAAGTGATGAAGAATTATTGTTTGTTAAGATGATTAGGGATATGGATAAAGTTGATATTTATAAGCAACAAGCAATTAATTTTGAATTAGAGTTTAAAGCAGATGAGATTAATGAAAAAGTATTAATTGATTTTAAAGATGAGAAACAAATAAATAAGAATGATAGTAAAACAAAAACAGATGATTTATTATTAACATTAAGTTTTATATTTGATATTAATTTTGAAGAATCATTTGATATATTAGTTGGAACAGATAACTTTGATTTATTCTTAAGTGTGGTTAATGTTGATGAACATAGTGAAAAACTATGGAATAAAGTTAGAGAAATTTGTTTTGATAAGATAAATAGAGGAATAGGTGATAAATAATGTTAGATACAAAATATAATCATTTAGAAGTAGAAAAAGATAAATATGATATATGGAAAGAAAAAGGATATTTTAAAGCTGGAGATGAATCTAAGGAACCTTTCTGTGTAGTTATACCTCCTCCAAATGTTACAGGTGTTCTACATATTGGTCATGCACTTGATACATCACTACAAGATATAATCATTAGATATAAAAGAATGCAAGGATATGATGCTTTATGGTTACCAGGGATGGACCATGCAGCAATAGCTACAGAAGCGAAAGTAGTTCAAAAATTAAAAAAAGAAGGAATAGATAAATACGAATATGGTAGAGAAAAATTCCTAGATGCATGTTGGGATTGGACACATGATCATGGTGGTACAATAAGACAACAATGGGGTAAACTTGGATTATCTTTAGATTATACACGTGAGAGATTTACACTTGATGAAGGATTAAATAAAGCTGTTACTAAAGTATTTGTTGATTTTTATAATAAAGGATTAATATATCGTGGTAAAAAGATAATTAACTGGGATCCAGCTGCACAAACAGCTTTATCAAATGAAGAAGTTATCTATCAAGATGATCAAGGCGCTTTCTATCATTTAAAATATAAAATAGTTGGAACTGATGATTATTTAGATGTAGCTACAACACGTCCTGAAACATTGTTTGGTGATACAGCTGTAGCAGTAAACCCTAATGATGAAAGATA
>JAEEJT010000092.1 GCA_016282055.1 Bacilli bacterium | reverse complement strand
TATCACTTAAATAATATCTACCTAAAGAAAAACTAATCATAAAGTAGATAAAAAGAATTAAATAAATAATACAAAATGGAATAATCAATACATATTTCATTACACTAAGAGAAAAATTATAATCAATTAAAACTCCAATTTGATAAAAACATGTACCAATAAAAGCAAAAGTTAAAGTAAGAGCAAACCCAACAAGTGCTTCTATTAGATAATAAAGTAAAAAGTTCCAATATTTCATAGGCTTTTCTAAGCCTCTTAATAAACCTATAGTATCAATATCATAGACTTCACTAGCATCTCTACTAATATTAACAAGACCTACAGAAGAAATAGGACTTGTAATAAATAAAGAATTACAAATTATAGATATAATATAATATAAATAATATTTAAGAAAATTTTTCTTTGATTTAAATGTTTTCTTTGATGTAAAGAAACCATCTTTTAAATATGCTTTGCTTCCTTTATTCATAATTTCTCCTATTCTTCTGTTACTTGTAAAATTCCAGCAATATTAGTAATACGATAATTCTTAGTTACATCGTTACCATTACTATCTTTAATAACAATACTACTTAAAACAACATATACTTCAATAGTTTCTTCACTATCAGCTTTTAAGTAAATATTTTCTCCTTCAGTACCATTCATGATTGTTGTGTATTCAATGTTTGATGAATTAATATGATCTCCAGCAATCAAACTACTTGATACAAGTTCAACACCTTCAGGATAAATTGTTGTTGAATAATCAATTGGAACAATATTATCAATAGCTTTAATAATAATTGTTTTTGGATTAACGACAAGTTTTCCATTAGTTGTTGTTATCATAAATCTATGAGTTACGTCAGTATTATGAGTATTATAAATCTTAATTGATGATATAGATACAGCATATTCTATATTACCAACATCTTTAATACGGCATGTATCATATTTATTAGTAACATTAACATAACTAATATTTGATGTATCGCAGCTAAATCCTTCAGGTAAATTAACAACAGTAAAACTATTATTACCTGGGAAATGATAATTACCATCGTATTTAAAACTAAATGTCTTACATTTAACAACAAGAGATGATACTTGATAAACTTCGATTATACCAGGTGTAGCTATAATATCAAACATATCAGAATAATCACTATTACCAATATATACTCTATATGAAGTCATTTCATTATCTACACAACCAACATCTTTTATTCTACCATTTGTTGTTATTTCTAATACATAATGCTCAGGTAAACTACCACTTGTAATAGTATAAGTATTACTTGTAACATATGAACCAGTATAAGGAGATTCAAAGTCATCAATAGTAATATTGATTACATTAAAATCTAAAGTTAAAGTACCAAGCTCATTAACTGATATTAAATAACATTCAGTAACATCTTCTAGATATTCATAATTTGTAAATACGAAATTAGTAAATACATTACTACAAGTTCCAATCTCATTTAATACTGTAAAATCAAAAGATAATTCATCATTTGCTGCTAAACTAGTGCCACTTACACAACTATATTCAGTATTATAGCACATATTGCCATCAAATGCTTTAGTTTTACTTGATGTATTAATAATAACAAGTCTTCTTGTAATACTAAATGAACCATAACTATAACTAATATCATAGTTATTAATGTTAACATTAGTATTCATTGAATCAACGATATTAACAGTAAATTCATTATCAAGTTCACATACTTTATAAATATTATTTAACTCACCAATTAAGAATTTAACAGTAATATTTTCTCCATTTGCAGGACCATCACAATTAGCATCCATTGTAATACTAAAAGAATCATCTAAAGTAAATGGAGTACCATCATATACTTTACTTACATTACTTGAGTTAAGAGCTAAACTACGTTTTGTAATATTAATAGTTCCATAATCAAAATAGATAGAATAGTTTTGAGGGCTGATATAATCATTTATATTCTCATTATAAATAGAATATTTAGTAAATTGATTCAAATACATTCCATAATCTTTACAACTTGTTGAAAGATCAATAGTTAAAGTATCATATTTACTTAAACTACCACTTGTAATTTCATAACTCTTATCAGTATAATTAGTTCCATCATATTTATGAGTTGATGAAGCTGTTTTAATAGTTATACTTCTACTATTAATAACTATATGACCAAAATCTTCTAGAATATCATAGTTAGCCTTAACACTTTCTAAGTTATCAGTAATAATATCATAATTAGCTTTATTTAAATATATTCCAGCATCGAAATACTCAAAAGTTCTTAAAGTATAATCAATTTTATGATCTTCAAATAATGTTCCACTAATAGTAAATGTATTATCAATACTACTCATATAGTTAGTTCCATTATAAGTAAATTCATATGATTGAGTTGTAATAGTTAAATTAGCTTTATTAATACTAATTAAACCAAAATCACAATCAATATCATATAATCTTGTAGCATCATTATCTAAGCTATCATAAACAAGAACATTATCAATATTAATATTATTAGTTCCACTATCGCTAACATTCTTGAATTCACTAAATGTAACATTAGTAAAATCTAATCTATGTCCATCTAGTAAGTTATAACAATCAACACTAGTAAAATAATGACCTAATCCGTCATAATTAAAACTTGCTGATTCTGTTATAAGCATTAAAGGACGTTTATTAATTATAACAACACCAAAATTATATTCAATATCATAAAAATCTAATACGCTAGAATCATTTTCATCAAGGATTGTAACTTTAATGCTATTAAGTTCATTACAAATATCATTAAATACTTTAAAATCTTCTCTTATAACAAAACGATGATTACTTAATAGTTTATCATAGGTAAATGTAAAATCATTATATATATGATCACAACCATCATAATATAAAGTATCACCTGTTGTTGTTAAACTACAATTAATAGGATATATATCAATATGACCATCAAAATAAGTAATGTTGTAATTATATGTTACATCATCATCCCCATTCATGATAGTACAACTTAATAATACATCAACACTACCAATATCTGTTAAAGTATCACTAAATACTGCAACAATTCTATCGTTATAACCAAGATTTGGTGTACAAATAATATCTGTATCACTATAACCTAATTCAATGCCATCATACTCTTTTGAAAGCGGCTCTAACTTTAATGATATATTACGTTTAATAACTCTTAAATAACCACAACTATTAATAGTTATATCATAATTATTAGTTCTATCATTTAAATTATCATCAAGAATTGATATATCACTTGTTGTAAAACTATCAAGATAATCAATGTTAGTAACATTAATTAAATAGTTCTTAAAATCAATATTGATGTAATCATCTTCACATAAACCAATAACATCATAATCACTAACAGAATGATATAATGGATAACCACTATAAACAATCTCTTTAACTTCATTAATAACACTAATAGATAATGCTTTAGTATTAATCTTAATGGTTGGACTATTTACATTAATAGTATAATTTTCAGTAATATTATTACCATTATTATCTAATATTGTTAAATCACTATCATTAAAACTTATATTATATGTACCACAATCAATATAACTTGGTGACTTATCATTAGCAAATATATAATAGTTACTCTTTAAACTACCAGAAATAATAGTTGGAGTAACATTATGATAATCATGATACAAAGCATCATATGTTACAGTAATATCATCAAACATAACATCTAAAACAATTGTATAAATTGTAATAGTTCCTTCTTCAAATGTAATATCATAATTATTTATATAATTAAATCCATTATCATTATTGTTACCATTAGAGTCAAACACACTAAATTCACTTATTGTTAAAGCATTACTTCCGGCATTTTTGCGTGCTCCAAGTATTGTATAACTACAATTAAATCCTTCAACAAGACTTGTTGAATTTGTGAATTCAATACTAGTGCTATTATGATAAAGCCCATCATAACTAAAATCAACGTCAACTGGTTTTAAACTTAAATCAAGTTTAGTTATATAAAGATAGCCAGTTCTATAACTTACATTATAATTTTCTGCTAACTCAATATCATTATCTTTAATAGATAAAGTTGTACCATTTAAGATAATATCATATGTTCCAACATTAATACATGTAAAATCATAACAATCACAAGATATACTTAATGTTCCTTCACCAAGTGTAGAATCTATTAATTTAATATCTCTAACTAAAGATGAATTATAACTAATAGCAGAACCTGTGTATTTATAAGAAACATTATTAGGTTGAATAGTAATATCACGTTTTAAAATATTAACTTTACCATATGTATAAATAAAACTATAATTTGATGTTACATCTTCTTCATTTGTTGATTTAACACATAATTCAATAACATTATCAGCATCAACACAAGCATATTTAATCATAGAAACATTAACAATTTCTGTGCGATCATTATTAATTAATTCATTATGAGATAGATAATTATTATTCTTTCTT
>JAEEJT010000091.1 GCA_016282055.1 Bacilli bacterium | reverse complement strand
TCTATAACCATCCTTTGTAGGTGTTGGAAGTGTTGTAACAACTCCCATTGTATATTCAGTCATTGGAGTTGCTGATGTACCGCCATCAAGGTTTAAAGTTAAACCAGCTTTATTAGTGACAACGTTTACAGTACATGTTTTAAAAACATCAACATCCTTAACTGTAACTTTAACAGTTGCTGTACCAACAGCAATACCTGTTATTACACCATCATTAACTGTAACAACAGTTTCATCACTTGTTTCATACTCATAAGAACAGCCAACTACAGCGCCATCTACTTTATAAGTACGCTCAAGAGTTTTTGTTTCTCCTATTTTAATAGTGCATGTTTCAGGAGAAATAACTAGTTCTTTTGTTGAACCAGTATCCTTATTACATGCAATAAAAGTAAATAGAGAGAAAATAAAAATAAAAATTAATAAAATCTTTTTAAATTTAAACATATTTCCTATCCTTTCTTTTATTAATCCATAGTTATTATATCATATATAAAATTAATTTCAATAAAAAAATGCAAACGTTTTTATAAATTTGTATAATAAAAAACATATAGTAATATGAATATTCATATACTATATGTTTTAAATACAAAATTATTTCTATAAAGTAATCATTTTATCTGTTTCGATACTAGTTATAATTATCTCATTATTAAAATTATATAACTTTTTAAACTTATCTTTAAATTCTTTAATTAAATAATTAAAAACAAACTTTTCTACACCATGATTAACTTCAATTAAAGATAATCCATAATAATCAGCGAATTGATTATTATTCAAATGTACTTCTCCTGTTATATAACAATCACATCCACATTTAATAGCATTATAAATATCACTATTATGTGCTCCACTTCCACCAACAACACCAATAGTTCTTATTTTCTTATCAAGATCACCTAATACTCTAACTCCAGATAATTTAAAAGTGTCTTTAACTTTTAAAGCAAGTTCTTTTAAAGAAACTTCATTAATATTTCCATATCTTAAAAAATTATCTTTACTAGCTTCATTATTAATAATTTTAATATCTTTAATACCAAGCATATCAGCTAAAATATCATTAACTCCACCTTTAGCAACATCTAAATTAGTATGCATAGAATATAAAGAAATATTATTTTTAGCCATTAATTCAATAATATGACCTTTTTCAGTATTAAATAATACCTTTTGAATATGATTAAATAAAAATGGATGATGAGTAATAATTAAATTACAATTCTTACTAATTGCATCATTTAATACATCAAGATTTAAATCAAGGCTTAATAAAATATTACTAACTTCACAATTTTCATTTCCAACACATAAACCTACACAATTTTGATCAAATTCACATGCATTTTCAATAGGAAATCTTTCATCTAAGTACTTCTTCACATCTTTTACAAGCATATACTTTTAATCCTTTCAATTTTTCTACTTATTTCATCTTTATTATTATCATTAATAATCTTACTTAATCTATCAATTTCAAGTAAATATTTATCCTTAAACTCTTTACTTTTATTTTGAAGTAAGATAGGTCCAAATTCATATTCAATATTAGAATATTCTTGACTACCTTTGTCAAAAGTAATAATTTCATAATATTTATTAGCATCAATTATCACTTTTTCATTACTTATATAAAAACCTAAACTACATAATTTCTTTCTAACTTCCATTATATTTCTATTAGGTTGAATAATAAACCTTTTAACATTTCTTAAATTATCACTAACAAGATCAGTTATAAGTAATCCACCCATACCAGCAATAATAACACACTCAGTATCATCATCAATGTCACTAATACCACTTGATAAACTAAATCTAACTTTATTAAAAAAATCATAATTTTTTATATTAGATATTGCCATATCTAAAGGACCTTTTTTATTATCAATAGCTATAGCATTATCTAAATTATATTTTTTAAAACTTTCGATAATTAAATATCCATGATCACAACCAACGTCAGCTATTTTTTTAAAAGGATATATTTCATCAACTAAAGCTTTTATTCTCTCCATTAATTATCACCATTATAATTATACTTTAATAATCATCTTTTTACAACAAAAAAAAGAGTAGTTAAACTACTCTTATTGTGTTATATAAGACTTAATAGCCTTTAAACTCTTTTGTCTTGCAGGATGACGTAATCTTCTTAAAGCCTTAGCTTCAATTTGTCTAATTCTTTCACGAGTTACGTTAAACATCTTACCAACTTCTTCAAGAGTTCTTGGTCTACCATCAGTTAAACCATATCTTAAACGAATAACTTTTTCTTCTCTTGGAGTTAATTCTTTTAAAATATTATCAAGTTCTTCTTTAAACTTTTCATTCATTGTATATTCAAGTGGATTAGGTGTCTCTGAATCATGAACGAAATCTCCTAGTGTAGAGTCATCTTCTTCACCTACTGGAGTCTCTAAACTAACTGGTTCTTGAGCAATCTTTTGAATTTGCATAACTTTCTCAACAGTAATTCCCATATCATCAGCAATCTCTTGAGGAGTAGGTTCTCTACGTAATTCTTGAGTTAACTTTCTTTGAATTCTAACCATTTTATTTATAGTTTCAACCATATGAACAGGAATTCTTATAGTTCTTGCTTGATCGGCAATAGCTCTTGTTATAGCTTGTTTAATCCACCATGTAGCATAAGTACTAAACTTAAAACCTCTTGTATGGTCAAACTTTCTTACAGCTTTCATAAGTCCCATGTTACCTTCTTGAATTAAATCATGAAGTTGCATACCACGACCTAAAAACTTCTTAGCAATACTAACAACAAGTCTTAAGTTTGATTCAGTTAAAATGTCACTAGCATCATGTCCTTCAGCAACCTCAAGTTCTCTTTGTTCTTTTTCTTCAGGTGTAATTGTCTTTTTACCTTGAGCTACTTGATCAAGTAATCTTTCAGCAATTAAACCAGTTTGAATCTTACTACTTAATTCAACTTCTCTTTGAATAGTTAATAGAGGAATTTGACCAATCTCTTTTAAATACATTTTAACAGGATCATCGGCAGTAATAATTGTACTATTAACACCAAAGTCATCAATAACTTTAGTTCTAACATCATTTTCTATTTCATTATCAAATGTATTAAACTCAGGATCATTTTCAACAGCATCTAAAAAGCCTAATTCATCATTTTCATCAATATCAATAGCAATGTCATCATCATCTAAATCATTATTATCATCAGCTTTGATTAAATCAATGTTTTCAGAATCAAGTATTTCAACTAATTCATCATAATCATCACTATCTTTATCAATA
>JAEEJT010000090.1 GCA_016282055.1 Bacilli bacterium | reverse complement strand
TCAAAGTAGCTTTATCAGATATCTTGTAATTAGAAACAAAATAGTCACCATTCTTAATAGAATTCTCTAAGTTAGATGGAATATAGTATTTTATAGTTCCTGTATTATCACTATTGAATACAATATTATCACTTATACTATCAAGAATATATCCATCACTATTCTCTAAACTTAATTCGAAAATAGTTGTTGCAATAGATTTCTTTAATTGTTTCATATCAGTATTGAAATTATAAACAAGAGTTGTTGTAACATCATTATTCTTACTTAAATTAGTAAAATCACTAGATTCATTATTAGATAATACAAACTCACTATTAATAATTTCATACTTAGGCATAATAGTACTTAAACTAATATTATCAGGTAAGAAATTACCATTCAATATACCATCACTACTAGCAAGAGCAAAAATACCAAATCCTTTAGTTACTAAATCATAACAAATATCTTTCATTAACTCTTCAAACTTAGTATTATTTAAAACATTATTTGAATAGAAATTATATTTATCAGGAAGATTTGTTATAACATCATATAAAACAGTATCACTAACATCATAATTAGAATTAGTTTTACTTAATTCAATAATACGATTATAATCAGTTGATAGATAAACAGCAGCTAAAGTATAACTTTGTTCATCAGATAAATCATTAATATCAAGATTCAAATAAGTTAAAATATCATTTAAGAATCTTGTATCAGCGTATGTTAATATGTTAATGGCATTCTTTAAAGATTGTTTACTTGTATCATTATCAATATAATCATCTAATACATTATCATTATATAATCCAAGTAAAACTAATATATTATAAAGTTTCTCATCACCATAAATATCATATAATGAAACATTATTATATTCAAATGATTTTGTTTGTAATAATAATGTTAAAGAAGCTAAACATTCTATATTATAACTACTTCCATTATTTGTAAGCATTCCATCATTTTCATCAAGTAACATATTAATTAATATTTTAAAGTTACTAGCATTACTTGTTGTATAACATACAACCTCATTATAATAATCACCTTCATATAAACCAACAAGATAACTACCTAAAATAACTTTTCTTCTTCTGGAGTCATCATAAACATATAATTTATTCATACATGAAGTAATATTATTATAAATTAATGCTTGATCACTAGAAATAACATTAAAGAAATTAGTAACAAATGCTTCATTATTATCTAACATAGATAGAAATATTGATTTAATAAGTTTAATTGTATTATCTTTATTACTATTTGAATATAAATAATTATTAAAGATAAAATAAATTAAATCAACTTCATCTTGACTAGATACAGTTAAACCAGTTCTATCATAATAAGCAGTTAATATACCATCAAGATTTAATAAATCACTAACTGTATAATCAATATATTGTGTTGTAAATGTTGATGTATTACTTTGTTTAGCTGTAAAATATGATGCTGAATAAGTAGAATATGGATTGTAGTATCTATAAATGCCAGTAATTGCTGTAGATGTAATATAGTATTTAACGGCAGGACCATATGTTTTGCCACCAATTGTAACACCATATTCAATTAAATCTCTATAATCATATCTATCTAGGTTTAATCTTGTTTGAACACCATTAGATGTAACATAACAATATCTACTTCTACCATAATATCTTGATACAATACTTCCATCAGTTAAATAACATCCACCAAAGTCATGCATATAATGTGTTGCAGTATCACTAGATGGATAAGATTTACTACTAAAGTTAGTAAAATGTGATTCACTAACAAATTGATCATTATTAATATCATAATAGAATACATAATAATTACTTGATGAAAAATTACTACTAATTATATTCTCATCAGTTGTAACGAATGTTGAAACATGACAATTAGCACCAGTTTGACTACCAATATTTTTAAAATTAGGTCTATATGATGAAATTGTAGTACCACTACTAGTAGTTGTAAAAACTGTACATCCTAATCTATCAGAAGTTATACTACTAAACGGTCCATAGAAATATGTATCAGGACTAATAGTACTTTCATAATTAAATATTAAAGTCTTATTATTATTAGCATCAGTATTACCAACATAAATACCACTTTGAGCAGGTTTATCATTAGATTGGAAAGTATTTCTTACTTCAGTTGCCTTACCATATAAGCCTTTATGAGTTGAACCACTACCAAATGTATAACGACCACTTGCTGTATAACTATTACATATTGACTTAAAAGTACTATTTGCATAAATATCTGTAATACTTTGTTCATCTTCAAATAATGACTCTAAATATGTTTGGAAACTTGGATTATTTCGTATAGCATTCCATAATTCAAGATAATTATTTGAATTAATATAATCATTATTATTAGCATAATTTGATAACAATAAAATAACATTATCATCATCATCAGTTATATCTTGATCATAGAAACCTAATTTTTGATAATAATAATCAATCATTGTTGAAATAGTTTCATAATCAAGACAATTATAATTATCAACATTATATGTAAATATATATGTATATAACTTTTTTAACTCTGATTCACTTAAATTTTCAACAACAATTTGAATCTTTGTTGTATCATTAGAATTAGTCAAATCAAGATTATTATAAATTGAACGTAATTGAGATGTTGATAAATTCTCAATTAAAGTTTCAATAACTTCTCTTCTATAAGTAATATAATTATCATCAGTTAATAATAAATTATAATAACTGCCACTATTTAAATAATCAATGTAGTTATAACAAATATTTTTTAAATCATTATAATTTAATTCTTTTAAATATCCTTTAATAACATTCTTAACACTATTAACATCGTCATTACCATTACATAAAGCTTCAGATAAAATATCACTATAACCATTATTACCAAATAATAATGATTCCATGTAACTACTTATATCTATTCCATTTAGACTTGTAAGTAACTCTTCAATAACAGCTGTTCTCATTTGACTTGTAATAGCATTCTTATTAGAATTTGGATTAAAGAATACATATTTTAATAAATCTTGTAATGATGAATAACTTTCATTTTCAATAAATGAATCAACTAAACCACTTAAGCCTTGAGGATTAGCATTGCTTATCCAAGCTGATGTATTAACAGCATCATTTAATAAATCAATGTAATTATCATGAGTCGATAAAGTTGTATCATATAATTCCATTAATTTAGCAACACTTTCTAAATCATTACTAAATTGACTTACAGCAGTTTGATAAGCAATAGTTCTCCATCCAATCTTTTCAAGTAATGTTTCATTAATTTTACTAAAAGAAACAAACTCAAAGTGATCACTAATAAATTTATCACTAGGGCTATTAATACTACTACTTCCATCAACTGCTTTTCTAAACGAAAAGTTTTCATTAAATACACCAATATTTGTTTCTTGTCTAACAGTATTATTTCTGATGATAGAAACAGTATCACTTTCAGTAGAAAGTGGAGCATATTTAACATATTGACCTAAGAATTTATCATAATATGTAATACCTGTTGTAACAGTTTTATGAGTAGAAACCATCGTATCAGTGTTTGCAACAATTTGATTACTAACACCATACTCTCCACCAACTAAACTAATATTTTCACAGAAGTTAATTAAATAACGAATATTAATATATTGAGCAGCAGTTGAATCATTAAAATTAGCAACTCCAATTAAAGCACCAAGATAACTATTCTTAACATAAGTTAGAGTTTCAATAGAAGCATAATCACTTTGATTATCATAACTCATATTCAAAAGTTCTGAATATGTTTGCTCATCTTTTGTTGGATCATTATGATTATCATCAATAAATGACATACTACCTTTATTAATACCCCAAATATTACCATAGTTAATTGAGTTTGCAAATAATACAGTATTTGATGAGTTAACTTCATATTGGAATCTTTGGAAATAAACAACACCAAAAATACCACTACTAATCTCAGATCCATAAATATTAGCATAATTTATTGTATTAATAATTGAACATAATCCAACAGCCATAATACCACTA
>JAEEJT010000089.1 GCA_016282055.1 Bacilli bacterium | reverse complement strand
CTAATACATGAGTTGAAAAGAATATTGAAACTTTTTTATTTTCACATAAATCTTTCATAATTTCTTTTACTTTATGTGTACTAGCAGGATCTAAGCCAACAAAAGGTTCATCAAGTATTAATACTTTAGGTTCTCTAATTAAAGCACTAATTAATACTAACTTTTGTTTCATACCATGAGAGTATGATGAAATAATTCTTTTAAGATTTGATGTTAATTCAAACATATCAGAATATTTTTTAATTAATTCTTCTCTTTTTTGTGAAGAAATCTTATAAATATCAGAAATAAAATTTAAATATTGAAGTCCTGTAAGATTATCATAAATATCAGGATTATCAGGAATATAAGCTATTTGTCTTTTAACATCTATTGGATCATCTTTAATATTAACACCATTAACAACAATTGATCCTTGTTCGAAATCAAGAATTCCTACTATACATTTAATTGTTGTAGTCTTACCAGCACCATTATGACCGATGAAACCAAATATTTCACCATCATTAATAGTTAAATTAACATTTGAACAACCTTTAACATTACCTTTATAAATTTTAGTTAAGTTATTAATTTGTATCATTATTTTCCTTCCTTATCTTTTAATAAACCTATAATTTCTTGTAATAACTCATTTGTTGTTGGTTCTTTTTTAACTTCTTCTTCAACAACAACTTCCTTTTCCTCTATAACCCCTGTTTTCTTATTCTCAATCTTAACAATTTCTTTATGGACTTTATCTTGTAAAACCATAAATTTATCTTTTAAATAATTTAATATTTTAACAATAACAAATATAACAAGAGCAATTAAGACAAAATTAATAATAGCACTAATAAATGTACCCCATTCGATAGCAATTTCACTTGTTACAACATCTTCACCATCTAAAACTTCTTTTCTTAAAATTGTTTTAATTGTTGTAAAATCTTTATTACCCCAAATTAAATAAATAATCCAGTTTAATAAAGGCATAATTACTTTATCAGTTAAAGCTGTAATAATTTTAGTAAATGCTGTTGCAACAATTACACCAACGGCCATGTCAACTACATTACCACGTAAAACAAATCTTTTAAACTCACTAATAATGCTTTTACTTTGAGTTCTTCTTTTTTCTCTTAATAACTTCTTTTCTTCCTTTGTTAGTTTTTTCATATTAAATGTTTCTCCTTTTTTTCTTAAAATATTTGCTATTATATAACTTATAGAAAGTTATAACAAAAATTATAATTATTAACATGATTAATCCTATCCATAACCATGCTCCTATCTCTCCACATTTAACATTTTCCCACATTAACAATAACTTAGAATTTTGACTACCAAAATCCTTCATAACTCCACATCTTTGAATAACTTCTTCAGATGGATATTGAGCATCAAATTGTCTATTTCTTTCACTACTAGAAACATTAATAAGACATTTACCATCAGTTAAATACTCTTCATCTAAAGTTCCACCAAAGAAATATGATAAATCAACTGTATCAACTTCTTCATCATCTTCACTTGCTTCATATAGTTCTAAGCATAAATCCCATACTTCATTACCAGCAATACTAGGTGTATAACCAATAACATTCATATTTCTACAAGCAATTTCAGGAGAACATAAGAAATTTAAGAATGCTTGAGCAAGTTCCGTATCACTTCCCTTAGGCATAACCCATCCATCAAACCAAATATTGCTACCTTCATTTGGTACAGCGTACTTTAGATGAACTTCACGGCCATTACCTTCTTCATTATACTCATCAGCAGTATCCATAGAATAAACAGCATCACCACTCCAAGCAAAATTAATCTTAATAGTTCCACTTAAAATATCAGTTTTTCCATTATCAACTTCAAAACCATAGAAGTTTTTCTTCATTTCAATTAATGCATTTTCAACACTAGCTACAGTATCATCATCAACTCTATTCATAAGTTCAGTAATAGCATCAGAATACTCTTGAGCTGTTAATAAAGAATTATTAAATTTTTCTTGTAATTCAAGTAATTCTTCTTTATAAACATGCATTACACCAGCAACATAAGTATCATGAATACTATTTTTCGCTGTACTTAGTTTAGCATATTCCTTATTCCAAAGTATTCCCCAAGTAGAAACATCCTCTTCTTTAACACTATCAGCATCATATACAAAGCCCATTGTACCCCACATATAAGGAATAGCATAATTAGACCAAGATAATGTTTCATTAGTCTTTTTATTCTTATCACTATGAGTTTCAAAGATATTTTTAATAAATGGTGAACCATAATCATTAAAGTTATCAATTGAAGCATATAACTTTGTTGAATTATTGTAATCAAACTTTTCAAGCATATCTTCTTGAATCATTTTTTGAATAACATAATCACTAGGACATACTAAATCGTAATGTTCACTACCTGTTTTTAATACATTTAACATATATTCATTTGTTTCAAATGTATTATAAACTACTTCAACTTTTTCACCAGTTAACTTTTCATAATATATTTCAAAATCTTCCATTATAGAATTAGATTCCTTACTTCCATCGTCACCTAATCCTTCATCGATATAATCTTGCCAGTTATATATTCTAAGTGTTCTTACACCAGTAAGATTTTTTGATTTACAAGCAGTTAATGTGAAAGTTAGTAATACTAAAATAACAAAACTTAAAAATCTTTT
>JAEEJT010000088.1 GCA_016282055.1 Bacilli bacterium | reverse complement strand
TAAAGATACTTTATATTCTTTTTTGAGCTTTGTTAGTTCCTCTAAATGTCCCGCAATAACTTCTTTATTAGCTGTTATTACATGTTTTTTCTTCATGATAGCTCGTTTGATGCACTCATAAGAGAAATTTAAAGCTCCCATTGTCTCAACAACAACCTTTATTTCATCATCATTTAAGATTTCTTCAAAATCGTTAGTGATGATATTACCCACTTCTTCATTTCTTGATAAATCACGGTCTAAGATCTTTTTAACTTTTACTTTTTTTAAATAAGAACTATTTTTAATAATGTCATAAACGCCATAGCCAACAGTTCCTAATCCTAATATCGCAATATTAATCATATAGACCTCCTATTCAATTGTTAGAAGTTTAGCACTTCTAACCCCATCAAGTTTAGTAATCATCGAAATAAAAGCATCAAGTTCCGATGTCGCATCAATTACGTCTATCGTGATTGTCACAAAGGCAATCCCATTGATTGGCATTTCTTGATTGATTGATAAAATATTGCCACCATGTGAGGCAATATTATTAAGTAAATTCGATAATACTCCTTTTTTGTTTTCTAAAACAAAAGAGAATATCGCTTTTTTACCAACCTCAATCGAAGGCATAAATACTAAATCTTTATATTTATAAAATGTTCCCCGAGAAATATCAACCTTTTTACAGGCATCTGATACTGATAAATGTTCCTCGTTGATGAGCTTTTGGGCATCAATAACAAGTAAAACATTTTTAGGGACAATATCTTTATGGACAACAAGGAAATCTTTAATCATCGTACTCCACCCAAGTTGTTCCTTTCTTACATATTTTTAGTTCATAATAATTCCATTCCGGGTTTATTTTTTCTAAATCTGATTTTATGGAATCACCTGAAATAATTAAAAGCGTGGAACCACTGCCACTTAAACAGATTGGTAGTTCTTTCTTTTTTGCAAATTTAATAAATTCATCACTACCTTTAATTAAAGGCATCCGATATGGTTCATGTATTTTATCATTTAGTAATAAATATAATTTCGATAAATCTCCTTCTTCCATCGCCTTTGGAATAGAGATTGCTCTACTCATACTGTAAACCATATCTTTATAGCTAATTTCTTTTGGTAGTACTTCTCTACTTTCTTTTGTACTCATTTCAAAAGGAGGAACCAAAAGATTGAAGCATAGTCCTTCATCGACATCATATCTCGTATGATATACATTATTTCCTTCCAAGAATGATGCATTGAGTGATCCATAATAAGCCGGAACGACATTATCGGGATGTCCTTCAATCGAAGTCGCAATATTTATTATTTCTTCATCACTTAGTTTTTTCTTGCCAATTAACATCGCCCCTACGATTCCAGCAATAATGCAAGTGGCACTACTACCAAGACCTCGGGAAACTGGTACTTCTTCTTTAATTTCTAAAGAAAAAGGAATTTCTTTAATTTTTAGGTAGAAATATGTTGCCTTGGCAGCCACAATCACTAAATTATTATCGTTTTGGAATTCTTCTTTCACACCAATAAATTCATATTTCTCACTTTCTGTTCTTTTTAAGAAAAAATGATTATATAAATCTAAACTCACCCCCAGGCAGTCAAAACCAGGACCAAGATTAGCCGATGTTGCGGGAACGATTATTTCATAACGATTATTGTTTTTCTTTTTCAAAAAATCAAACATAATTTAATTCCTCAATTAATTTCTTTGTTTTATTATAAGCTTCATCTTTACTAAATACTGTCTTCTTATATTCTTTATTAAGCTTATTAATCATCTCTGGACGCTTAATACCAGTTAATGATTCTAATTTGTCGATCGCTGTAAATTCATCAGTCTCTTCCATTCCTAAGGCATTTAAGATCGCAAGAGGGAATTTATAAGGATGAGCTGTCGATAAAACTATCGTTTTTGTCTTATCTAATGATTCCTTTTGATATTTTAAATAAGCCCCATAACCAACTGCCGTATGTGTATCAATTAAATAATGATTATCTTCATATACTTTCTTGATTACTTCTTTTGTCTCAGTTTCTGTTAGATAGAAAGAATCAAACATCGATAAATCATATTTCTTATCAATTTCATATTCACCATATTTATCTAGGTCATCCATCATCTTTTTTACTTCTTCTGGTGATTTAGTAACATAATATAATAATCTTTCTAAATTAGAAGATACTAAAATATCCATTGATGGTGATATTGTCTTATGAAGTACTCTTTTCTTATCATATTTCTTATTATTAAAGAAGTCAGTTAAAACATTATTTTCATTCGATGCACAAATTAGTTTATTAACTGGTAGACCCATTTTCATAGCAAGGAAACCAGCAAGGATGTCACCAAAATTACCAGTAGGAACTGAAAAGTTGATTTTTTCACCAATTGATATTTCGCTTCTTTCTACTAAATCAAAATAGCTCTTGAAATAATAAACTATTTGCGGAAGTAATCTACCTATATTTATTGAATTAGCACTTGACAGTTTAGCATTACTTTCTTTTTTTATTTCATCATCATTAAATATTTTCTTAACTAATCTTTGAGCATCATCAAAATTACCATCAATCGCAATTACTCTTCGCTCAATTGACGCGAGATCTAACATTTGGCGCTCTTGGATAGCACTAACACCACTAGTCGGATAGAATACTATCATCTTGGTGTTTTTATCATCCTTAAATCCATTCAAGGCACTACTACCCGTATCTCCCGATGTAGCAGTCAAAATAATAGTTTGTGCGCCATCATTATTTATTTCATGGCATTTCTTAAGAAGATTAGGTAAAACTAATAATGCCATATCTTTAAAGGCACAAGTTGGACCATGGTATAATTCTAAAACAAAACAATCTTTAGTTTTATTTAAATTAACTAATTCATCAATATCAAATTTACCATTATATGATTCTTTAATTATATCAAGCACTTCTTCTTCATCTAAATCATCTAAATATCTACTAATTATCTTCGCTGCTAGATGATAATAATCAAGTTTTGATAAATTAAGAAATTCAGTTTCATTAAAAAAAGGAATATCTTTTTTTACGAATAATCCCCCATCATTACTTAATCCTTCGATTATCGCTTGTGATGATTTAATTTCTTTTTCTTTTATATCTCTTGTACTAACTAACATCGCTAACTCCTTGTAATGAATTATTGAACATTTGTTTATAAATATTATACACTTTTTATTTATAAAGGCAAGTGTTTTTTATGAAATATAATAAAAAGGTCATAAGTTTTAATGCTTATGACCTTTTCAGTGTTATTATTACTTTCTGTAATTTATAAAAACGTCGCATAAATATCATAGAAACAGCAAGAAATTATAACTATTTTATGTTTTTGACTTTAACATTCTTCCTTAAAACTACTTTATTGCATTTCATTTATTTTCTAATCATTTTTTATCAATGAAATAAATATAAAGACATGATTACTTTTGATTATTTAACAAGTATTCTATTGGCTCACAATCAGCATTTCCAATATAACAAAAATGAAGATGTTCTAAATATTTCCAGCTAAACCTGTTTACAATTTCAATAGTACCAGAATCAAATTCATATTTTATTGTTATACCATTTATATTTTCTGGACTAATACTAATATATATATTATTCTTATATAACCAAATACTTTTTATATCTAACGGATTTAATGATATTTTTTTCCTTTCAATATATAAGTTATATATTAGTTCATTATCTAATAGTTTTTCAATCGAAATTTCTTTAGTTTCATTTGAATATGTATCTGTTATAAAAATATTATTTATTGTAAGACTTTGATCATATTTTAGTATATATTTAGTTTCAAAAGCCTTTAAATAGTATTCTTCTACAGATATCTTTTTTTCTTCTTTTGTAATTAAATCATAAATAATATTGTCATCTTTATATCTAAAATATAATATATTATTGCTAAGTGCATCTATGTGATAATCAAATTGCGAACTATATATCAACATTATATCTCCGCTGCCATTCATTAAATAATAATCATATCTTTTATTATTATGTTTTGAATATATTAAATAATCATGACTTATATATTCAATATCAAAATTATAGTCATTTTTTTCCAAAAAGTGACCAAAATAATGTCGTTCTCCTTTATAATAGAAATCATAATCATTATAATATACAAAATCATAACTTTCATCTATTCTAGACATTATCGACTTCACTTTATTATTTATATGAACTATATATGTAATCCAAATAATAATTGCAAATACAAAAAGAAGACGAATAACACCAAGAAAAACAAAAACAATTAGTATTTTACTCCTTTTCTTCATTTCTTATTTTTCTCCACAAATGAAGTATTAAATCATGAATTGCAGCAAAACGATTTGATAATAAATAACCAATGTGCATAGCACCAGAAAAATACCATTCATGTTTATCTTCAAAAATAGACGCACCAACATCTAAATTTTGAGATTGTTTTATTACTTCGTCTAATGAATATCCAAATATACTATCAAAGCCGATACCATTTAACGCACTTCCTACATAATATGCAATATTGTGAAATCGCCATTCAAATTCTATTCCGAATGATGTGCCTTTAATTATATCTCTAGTTTCACTATTTATGTGATTCAAATAAAAACTATAACCATATCTCATCCAAGGAGTAATCAACAGATAAGAATTTTTAATTTGAACATTATCTTGGTCCGTTTCTTCATAATTTACTTCGACATTATTTACAATTTGAACAACATCATGTACAGTCGCAGCTAAGGCCACTGCAGCAGAAATGACACCTATGATTGCAAGAAATAATGTTCCCTCAGGATCCACATTCATTATAGGATTATTATTACAATAACTAAATAGATTAACTCCTAATGGATTATCATATTCTAGATAACTAATGTTATCACTACTAATGAATCTACCCCATTCTGGATTATAATATCTTGTTTTTAGATAATACATAGATGTATCTATATCATAATAATAGCTTCGATATCTAAATGGATTAATGATTCCTATTGTGGATGATAAAGTTCCTGATATAGATAGTACTTCTCCATAACTACTATATAAATATGATACTACAATAGTACTACTATTGTTTACTATTTTTATAATATCACCTAAGATGTTTTTTATATAATAGTATCTATTAGTACTATTATTACTAGTATAATCAAAACCTATTAACTCATTATTCTCATCATATAAGAAATCAAGTCTGTTATTACCATATGTTTCTGCTAATAATCTATTACCTTCATAATAGTAATAATGTGAAACATTATTAACTGTCTTTCTTATTCTCTTTCCTTCTTCATCATAATCATAACTAATAGTTTTATTATTAATAGAGTCATTTAATCCTATTAGTTTAGAACATCTCCATGAATATGTTATTCCACTTGTGAATATTCCATTCACAAAAATACCATAATGATGAGGACAGCCTATAGAATCTGTATCATAATCTATTCTTTTGCCATTATATTCTACTAATCTATCAGGCCATGTAGTGTCATAATATAATAATATATCATCATAGATAGTTCCATCAATATTTGATCTGATTAGTTTTCTTGTTATATTACCATTATCATCATATTCAAAGTTCTCATTCTTGCCATTATTAATATCATAGCTAGTAATAAGATATCCTTTTTCATTATAATAATATTGATTAACTAGAGAATTATTCTCTTTTATTTTGGTAATATTACCATATGAATAATTAGTTCCATATTCATAGCTTCTTTGATAGAGTGTAGTGTAATTTCTATCTTTTACTATTTCACTATTTATAAACATTGTATCTTTATTAGTGCTAGGTGTATCTTCTACTTGAATGTAGTCTAGAGTCTTTATAAGTTTAATATTATCTTTTATTAAATACTCATTTGTGACTCTACCAAAGTAATCATATTCTGTTTCTGTTGTGACTGGTCTAGCATCATCTTGTAATAAATTAATACTCTCCACACTCATATACGCATCCTTATAACATAAAGAACTAACATAG
Organism: Bacilli bacterium; assembly: GCA_016282055.1. Lineage (GTDB taxonomy): Bacteria > Bacillota_I > Bacilli_A > ML615J-28 > CAG-698 > CAG-698. Next base: position 1,223 of record JAEEJT010000088.1, on the reverse strand, counting down.
CCATCCATAAAACTATTTGCTTCTTCATTCATGCCATTTGAACCAAGAATAAGTAGTGGATCACTTAATAATGGTAGTGTGATAGTATCTTGATAATAATGACCATTACATACTGTTCTTACTTGATAGTAATTAGTAAGAAGTGAATCAGCTGGTATAATGTAATCAAGTTCTAGACTAATAAAGTAAAGTGTATTAGGCGCAACAGCTAAATTAGTATTAGTTTGACTACCATTTAAATCCATATAAAGATAACCATTTTTAACTAATAAAGAAATAAATTCATTATTATCTTTTATGGTATAAATATAATTTGTATCAAACAAGCGATTGAAAATGACATTCATGCCGATAGTGAACGAATTATGTTTAATAAGGTCATATACTAGATTAACTCCATCCAGTTTTAACATGTTTTGTCTAACATTAGAGTTATATACAAAATATTTATTCCTTATTAAGTCTTCATCGTACCTCTTATTGATTCGAATTGGTTTTATTCCATTTTTTGAAATGAATGAATTACTTAAAGGTATAAAATCAGTTGAATCAGTTACTTTGTTTGATATATATGTATCCATACTATCTACTTCATCTCTATCAATAGGTGTTTCATATATATCCTTTAATAAATGATAATTCTTGATTAATTCTGATTTACTTAATACATTTATATTAAAAAGAAGTGGCATAAACATCAGTGAATATAATTCAAATGATGAAGCGGTTGAAGTGGTGCCATTATGACTGGCAACGCTAAAGGAATTAAATACCACTTGATTAGTACTAGTAAATGTATCTTCAAGAGTTTTGTTGTTGAAGAGAAAACGGAATGTGATGGCATGAGTATGTAAATTAAATGAATAACTAAAGCCAAAATAATTAATAGTACTTACTTTATAACTTACCCCTAAGTTATATGACTTGATATTAGTATTATTACTATCATATAGGTTTATTACGATATTATTATTTGCGTTCTCACAAACCAATCGCGAATAGCCATTATTATCATAAATACTAAAAATAGTATTGATGGTACTATATACACTAGGAATGAATAAGAAACCTATTGCCCCATTAATTAGAGAACCATTACTATTATTTAAATATTGACTTGGTATCTCATATTTTAATACTGATGATGAGGATAATGGTAAATACCAATTTCCATTATCATTAGTTGGTGTGATGTTCCTTCCGGCACTTGGACCAATTACTCT
>JAEEJT010000087.1 GCA_016282055.1 Bacilli bacterium | reverse complement strand
TATTTAACAGTTTCACCATTTTGTTCTACTTCCATAAATAGATTGCCAGTTTGCGCTTCATCATAAATGTCATAACTTACGATATTATAAATAGGAAAATCACGGTAGTATTTACTTCCCTCTTTCTCTTCAACATCAAGATAGAAACCAACAATCACACCATCTTTTATATCAAGCTTAACTTGTTTTAATTTCTTAAATGGATCTTCTTCAACTTCTTCTCCAGCAATTGCACAAAATCCACCAATCGGAATTGCACGTAAATTGAATTCAGTTTCACCGATCTTTTTGCCACAGATTTTAGGTCCCATACCAATCGCATATTCACGACATAATATCTTACCTCTTTTAGCAAAAAACATATGACCAGCTTCATGAATTCCGACAATTAAACCTAATATTAATACAAAAACCAAAATATTTACAATGACGTTTCCAATTTTAGATAAAACATCACTAAAACTTAAATAATAAAATATATTCATAACTATCTCCTAATAAATCTATTTTTAATATCTGCTTTAACAATTTTATCTAATAATAAAATATTATCAATATTAAAATCTAGATTATTTAATTTTCTCAAATAATTATCCTTTTCATTAACGGCATCGCTTATTATTTTTTCAATTTCTAAAAACTTTATTTTTTTATCTAAAAATAATTCTACCGCAATTTCATTACTTGCATTATAAATAGTTGGGATAAATCCCCCTACTTTGCCAACGTTATAGGCAAGTTCTAGCATTGGATATCTTGCATAACTCATTTCTTTAAATGAAAGATTTGTAATCTTACTAAAATCTAGTTCCTCTATTCCTGAGTATTTTGCTTCACCAAGTAAAGCATATGAAATAGGTGAAATCATTGATGGATTATACATAACTGCTCTAACTGAATTATCATTATATTCAACCATTGAATGAATAATACTTTCTTTATGAATTACTGTTTTTATTTGGTCATAATTAAAGCCAAATAAATGATGGGCTTCCATTACTTCTAATCCTTTATTAACCATCGTTGCGCAGTCAACTGTAATCTTTTTTCCCATATTCCAATTAGGATGGTTTAATGCATCATCAATTGTGACTTTTTCAAGTTCAGTTCTCTCTTTATCTCTAAATGCACCACCTGATGCAGTAATAATTAAATTTTTTACATTCTTTTTATTTTCATTATTAAGTAAACGATATATTGCATTATGTTCACTATCAATTGGAATTATTTTTACGTTATTATCTTTAGCCATTTTATTAATAATGTCACCAGCTACAACCATTGTTTCTTTATTAGCAAGTAAGACATTTTTCTTTAGCTCAATTGCTTTAATGGTTGGCTTAAGTCCAGCAATTCCCGTTATTGCATTTAACACATCGCCAGGATAATTTGCAATAGCATTTATTATTCCACTTTCACCATAACCAAATTCAATATTTGGGTATTCCTTTTTTAAAGTTTCAGCATCATCTTTTTCAATTACACTAACATAAGAAATTGGAAAAGATTCAATAATTTCCTTTACTTTTTTAGTGTTTCGGCCAGCGGAAATAGCACAAACTTTAAATTCTTTATTATTTTTAATGACTTCAAGAGCTTGTGTTCCAATCGAACCAGTTGCTCCTAGTAAGATAATTTCTTTCATAATAATTCCTTTTATAATAAAACAATTTCAATAATTAAAACAAATAAATAAAATAATGATCCAGAAAAAATAAAACTATCAAAGCGGTCTAATATTCCTCCATGACCAGGTAATATTTTTCCAAAGTCCTTAACTTCAAATGAACGTTTAAATTTTGATTCTACTAAATCGCCAATTTGAACTGAACAAGAAATAATAGCGCAAAATACAAGTCCTATTGTTAGAACTAAAATAATATAATCAGTAGTTCTTATAATTTGGTATATATATAACGATGCAACACCAAATATTGCCCCAAAAATTAATCCCCCTATAGCTCCTGCCACAGTTTTATTTGGACTTAAATGTGGACATAATTTAGTTTTACCAAATTTACGACCAACAATATATGCAGCACTATCAGTTATTACTACAATTGTATAAACAAATAAGAAACTCCATCTACCACTAAAATTAAATATTAAACTATTGATATTAGTTGGAATCAAATAACGTAAACTAAACGCTAAACCTAACATTAAACCAGTATAAGTTACACATAAAACAACATTTGCAATATCATTTGATGTCGCACTTTTTCCAAATATTAAAGTACCTATTAAAATAATAACTGCTAATACAAAAAATATTAATATATATAAATAATAAATCAATGCTCCATCAGTTGAATACTGATATGTCGCATTCATACATAAAAAACTAATAATTGAGGAAACAATTGGCACAATAAAACGATAATATTTTAAAGTATTATTATCATTTTTTAAATTATAATTATGATTTGCACGCATATATTCAAAAGCGCCCATAAAACTAATAAATAAAACTAAAGCACAATATAAAATTTCACATATGACATGGTTAATTATTACAAGTGGTAATAAAACCGCAAACATGCAGGCTCCAGTTATGAGTCTTTTTCGCATTTGATACCTCCAAAGCGACGATCACGCTTATTATATTCAATTATAGCTTTATTAAGTTCACTTGGAGTGAAATCTGGCCATAATGTATCAGGAAAATACAATTCACTATAAGCAATTTGCCACAAAAGGAAATTGCTGATACGATATTGTCCACTAGTTCTAATTAATAAATCAACTGGTGGATTATCTTTTGTATATAAATATGAACTAAATAAATCCGGATTTATATCATTAATATTAATTAAATCATTTTTAACATCACTTGATATCTTTTTAACTGCTTGAATTATTTCTTCATAACTGCCATAATTAAAAGCCACATTAAAATGAATACCAGTATTATTAATAGTATCACGTTCTAAGTCATCAATTAACTTAATTTGCTCTTCACTTAAACCATTACGAGTTCCTATCACTTTGAACTGAATATTATCTTTGATGATATCGCCTCTATACTTGTTTAGAACAAGTTTCAGTAATCTCATTAGGTAATTAACTTCTTTACGAGGACGGCGCCAATTTTCGGTCGAAAATGCGAAAACTGTAAGATATTCTATTCCTATTCTTCTTCCGTAGCGACAAATTTCAACTAAAGCATCAGCACCCTTTTTATGG
>JAEEJT010000086.1 GCA_016282055.1 Bacilli bacterium | reverse complement strand
TATGTAAAATTAGTTGAAGATTGGATAAAGTTTTATAATACTTCTAGAATTAAAAAAAGAGATTTGTCGTAAAACAAATCTCTCCTTTTTTAAGTCCTTTTTATTAGTGTACCCATTTAGGGGTTCACTTCAGAAATCTAGTCTTTTTTTATACTTTTTGTTGACAATTTATTTTTTAGTAGTATAATTAGTATGAAAAGTATAACAAATTATACTTTACGGAGGTATTTATGAAAGATAAATTAGTTGGAATTGCTAAAGTTGGAGAAAAAGGACAAATTGTAATTCCTAAAGAAGCTCGTGAAATGTTTGGTATTAATCCCGGAGATACTGTTATTATTCTTTGTGATATTACAAAAGGTATGGCTATTGTTAAATCTGATGTTTTAGAAAATAATATAGAAAGTATGATGCCAAAAGGTAATTAATTATGTTAGCTATTGAAACTAAAAATCTTATTAAGAAATTTAAAGATAAAATTGCAGTTAATGGAGTTAATTTAGAGATTAACGACGGAGAGTTGTTTGCTTTGCTTGGAACAAATGGAGCAGGTAAAACTACTACTATTAAAATGTTGTCTGGTTTAATTTTACCAACTAGTGGAGAAATTATTATTGAAGGCATGAATATGAATAAAGATATGCTTAAAATAAAAGAATTTTTAAACGTATCTCCACAAGAAACAGCTATTGCTCCTAATTTAACTGTTAAGGAAAATTTAGAGTTTATGGCTGGTGTATATCAAATTAAAAATAAAGATAAAAAAATTAATGATTTGGTTAGATTGTTTAAATTAGATGAAGTTTTACATAAAAGAACTAAAACTTTGTCTGGAGGATGGCAAAGAAAGGTTTCTATTGCAATTAGTCTAATTAACGACCCTAAAATTTTGTTTTTAGACGAACCAACATTAGGTTTAGATGTAATTGCAAGAAAAGAACTTTGGAAGATTATAGGGGAATTAAAAGGCAAAATAACGATAATTTTAACAACTCATTACATGGAAGAAGCTGAAAGTTTGTCTGATAGAATTGGAATTATGGCAAATGGTAATTTAATAGATATTGGAACTAGTGAAGAATTAATGAAAAAAACAAATTCATCTAAGTTTGAAGATGCATTTGTTTCTATTGTTACTGGAGGTAATTTACAATGAGAATGTTTAATTTTGCCAAAAGAAACTTTAAGGAATTAATAAGAGATCCACTAAGCTTAGTATTTGAAATAGCATTACCAATATTCTTATTATTTATTTTCCAACAAATAGATATACCAGGAGAAGCATATAAAATTGAAAATTTTACTCCATCTATTATTATATTTGGTTTATCATTTATTACTTTATTTACAGCAACTTTAGTATCTAAAGATAGATGTTCTTCTTTATTAATAAGATTAGGTACATCACCAATGAAGTCAAGGGATTATATATTAGGTTATATTATATCTTTAATACCTATTATATTAATACAAGATGTTTTATTCTTTATTGTTGCTATATTACTTGGATTAAAGATAACTTTAAGTATTTTCTTAACAATAATTGCTTCAATGATTGTCTCTGTATTATTTATTTCTTTTGGAATATTAATTGGTAGTTTAGTGAGTGAAAAAGGAGCAGGTGGAGTAGGTAGCGTTATAGTACAACTTGTCTGCTTTACAAGTGGAATGTATTTTTCTAAAGATTTAATTGGAAAAGGATTTGCTTTTGTTTGTGAAATACTACCTTTTGAAAGTACATTAAATATTGTTAAAGCAGTTTTAAATAATAATTTTGAAATTATTACTTTAAAAAATAAAATTGTTTTTGTTTTATATACTTTATCAGTATTAATAATATCAATTATAGTTTTCAAAAAGAAAATGATTAGTGATAATAAATAAAAAAAGACTAAGTATAAAACTTAGTCAAAAAAAAGAAGGCTAGATAATCTAGCCTTCTAATTTTTTTAGCCTAACGATTAAATAATCGGCTAAGCATTGTAATTAAATCAGTATATTGTGATTTATCAAATGTTGGGAAATCGAAACTAACATCTTCATAATTTGCTTTGCAAGTTATTAAGCTATTACCACTAGTTCCAACTGATTTAACAGCAACATAATTAACAAGATTGTCTTTACAAACAACTCTTAGTTCAATAGTATCGCCTTCATCAGTACCTTTAGCATCTAATACAAGGTTTTTGTTTTTGTCATATCCTAATTTAAATGTTGTAAATTCTTCAGTAAGTGTAGTTAAATCTTGAAGTGTAAATTCATCATCTAAATCTGTAATATCTACAGGTAATTCATCTGAAACCATTTCACCAATAAATGATTTCATGTATGGATTATTAATTAATTGTAACATAGCAGCAACTTCTAAATAATATTTACCAGTCATTTGAGCTTCTGGATCAGTTGATTCCATTTCTAAATAAGCTATTCCATCAGTTAAATAAACTTTAATAGTATTATTATAAGTTTTATTATCATTAGTTGTTTCAAAGTTTGCGTCAACGATTAATTTTAATTGGTTGATTTGTTCAGTAGTTGGTTCTTCTTCAACGTCATTTAAAGCAGAAAAATCAAATTTAATATTGATAGTTCCTTTTGCTGGTCCAAAACTCATTAATGAGTCTAAATCAGAATCATTTGTTGATTGAGCGTTTGCAACATCCATAGTAACAGTAACTTCACCTTTAGCTAAAGATTTTTCTTTAGTCATAGTATCATTGATAGTTCTTACCATCTCTGATTGATCTGTTATTTCATTTGTATATTTAACGTCTTTATCAAATGAATATTGTTTTTCAACATCTTTATTGCATCCAACGAATACAAATGCCAAAAGAAAAAGTAATAAAATTTTTGAAATTTTTTTCATTTAAGTCCTCCTTGATATAATTTTATCATTGTTTATGAGTTTAGTCCAGTATTTAATACTAAAAGTCACATTTTTTAGGAGTTCTTGGGAATGGAATTACATCTCTAATATTTTCAACACCAGTAATATACATAATTAAACGTTCAAAACCAAGTCCAAAACCAGAATGAACGCATCCACCATATCTTCTTGTATCAAGATACCATTCAATTTCTTTTTTATCAATGTTAAGTTCTTCCATTCTCTTTAATAAAAGATCTAGATTTTCTTCTCTTTGAGATCCACCCATAAGTTCTCCAGCAAGAGGAACTTCTAGGTCAACTGCTGCAACAGTTTTATTATCAGGGTTCAATTTCATATAATAAGCTTTAATATCTTTAGGCCAATCTTTAATAAATACTGGTCCATTAAAGTATTCAGTTATATATTTTTCGTGTTCTTTAGCAATGTCTTCACCAAATTCAGGTTGTACTTCCCATTTAACATTTGCTTTCTTTAAAATCTCAATACATTCTTCATGTGAAATCCTTACAAAGTTTGATGTTGTAAGTTTAGTAAGTTTATCTAGTAATCCATTTTCAACAAACTTATCACAGAATTCAATTTCTTTTTTACAATTATCGAGTACATATTTTACAACAAACTTTAACATTTCTTCTTCAATATCCATTAAACCTTCTAAATCACAGAATGCCATTTCTGGTTCAATCATCCAGAATTCATTTGCGTGTGTTTTAGTATTAGAGTTTTCGGTTCTAAATGTTGGTCCAAATGTGTAGATATCACCAAATGCCATTGCGAATGTTTCACCATGTAATTGACCAGATCCAGTTATATATGCTTGTTTTCCAAATAAATCTTTTGAAAAGTCAACTTCTTTTTCTTTTGTTAATGGAAGGTTTTTCATATTTAATGTTGTAATTTTGAACATTTGATCAGAACCTTCACAATCAGCACAAGTGATTAAAGGAGTATGAACATATACATATCCATGACTTTGGAAATATGTATGAATTGCATATGCGGCAACACTTCTAATTTTAAAGACAGCTGAGAATAGATTTGTTCTTGGTCTTAAGTGAGCAACTTCTCTTAAGAATTCTCTAGTATGTCTTTTTGGTTGAATTGGATATTCTTCAGGACAATCCCCTAACATTTCAACTTTTGTTGCATGAAGTTCTAATGGTTGTTTCATTTCTGGAGTTAATTTAATTACTCCTGTAACAAGTAATGAAACACCAACTCTAAATTTAGAAACTTCTTCAAAGTTTTTAAGATTTAAATCATAAACAACTTGTAAAGATTCAAAATAAGAACCATCATTTACATTAATGAATCCAAATTGTGCTTGGCTTCTATTATTTCTGACCCACCCACAAATTGTTACTTCTTTTTCAGAGTATTGTTCTTTTGCATCAAATAATTCTTTGATTTTAGTTCTCTTCATATTAACCTCCTTACTAAAATAAAAAATCCTCAAAGAATAAATCTTTAAGGACGAATTATCGCGGTACCACCTTAATTTGTATATAAATATACACACTCAAATAGCTTTTAACGGAGCTAAGACGGTTGGTTCTACTTAAATTTCTTCCAACAGCAAAGAGGCGTTTTTCAAAATAATCTGTATCAAATGTTCCACCAAACCATTTGTCTCTAGAATACAATATTAAATTTACTCTTCTCTTTATAGCTTTTTTTATTTATTATAGCATTATTTCACCTAATTGTAAAGATTTTAAAAATGTTCTCGATTTATTTTATATACTTTATTTTTTAAAACTCTTTAAAAAAATCAAATAATATGATATTATATTGTATATTACTATTTGGAGGAAAAGTAACATGGCATATAAGGCATTATATAGAACATATAGACCTCAAAAGTTTTCTGAAGTTGTTGGTCAAGAGATTGTTACTAAAACATTACAAAATTCTATAGCTAATCAAAAGATAAGCCATGCTTATTTATTTTGTGGTCCTAGAGGTACTGGTAAGACTAGTGTTGCTCGTATTTTCGCTAAGGCTTTGAATTGTCCAAATCAAGTTAACAATGAACCTTGTAATAATTGTCAAACTTGTGAAGAAATTACTAATGGAATTAATCCAAATGTAATTGAAATCGATGCTGCTTCTAATAATGGTGTTGATGAAATTAGAGAACTAAAAGATAAAGTTAAGTTTTTACCAGCAGGTGCTAGATATAAAATATATATAATTGATGAAGTTCATATGCTTTCAACAAGTGCATTTAATGCATTGTTAAAGACCCTAGAGGAACCACCAAGTCATGCTATTTTTATTTTAGCAACTACTGAACCACATAAGGTTTTACCAACAATTGTTTCAAGATGTCAAAGATATGATTTTAAATCATTAGCCAATAATGAAATTCTTGAAAAATTAAAAGAAGTTTGTAGTTTAGAAAACATTAAATATGAAGAGAAGGCTCTTCTTGAAATAAGTAAATCTTGTGATGGTGGAATGAGAGATGCTTTAAGTTATTTAGATCAAGCTATTTCATATAGCGATGATATAATAACTGAAAAGATTGTTTCATCTGTTACAGGTACTATTGATAATGAAAATTTAATTAACTTAGCAAAATATATTGAAAATAAAAATGTTAGTGAATCACTTAAAATTATTCATGCATTTCAAGATGCTGGAAGAATTATTGATAAGATATTAAATTGTTTGTTATGCTTTTATCGTGATATTCTTGTTATTACAGCAAACTTTAATAACAATTATTCTCCAGATTTAATTGATTTTGCTAATACAATTGATATTAATAAAGTTTATTATAATATTGATGTTTTAAGTAATGCTTCTAATAAGATTAAGTTTTCTAATACACCTGATATTTATTTAGAAGTTGCTATCATTAAGATGATTAATGCTTCATCTGATGACTTAGATTATGGCAAGAGACTAAATGCTATTGAAGAAAAATTAAATAATGGTGATTTTGGTTCTTCTGATGGCAGCGTTGATGGCAAAAGATTAAGAATACTTGAAGAAAAGTTTAATAATTTATTAACTGAATTAAGTAAATTAGAACTTGTTAAATTAATTGAAAGAGTTAAATATCTAGAGTTAAATAACAATACTAACTCTAATAATGTTAGTAGTGTAAATGATGAAGATTTAAAACAATTAAAATCTAAGACGGAAAAGTTAAATGAAGATGTTGAATTGTTAAAAATGCTTCAAAATTCTATGAAAAACCAAGTTGAAAATTTATCTCTTGGTGGAATTAATGAATCATATTTAAATGATAAGATTGAAGAGTCTACAAAAAAGATTAAACCTGAAGTTAATTTCAATGAAATTCAAGAGTTTATTAAGAAAGAAATTGGATCTAATTCAAGTGATTTAAATCAAGAAGCTTTAGATCAAAAAATAAAATTATTAGAGAATAAAATTAGTGAATATCAATTTAGTAATTCTGGTGAAGTTAATACTGAATTACTTGATAGAATTAATTTGTTAGAAGAAAAAGCTAATACTTTAAATTCATTAAATAATCAATTAAATGAATTAAAAAATGAATTAGCAAACAAGAGTTTTAATGATTCTAATAACGAAGTTAGTATTGATGCTAATATTTATAATAAAATTAATGAACTTGAATCTAAGATTTCTAGTTTAAATAATACTAATTATGATGATAAAATTAATGCTTTAGAGTCAAAATTATCTAATGCATCAAATACTAATTCTAATAATAACTATAATGAATTATTACAAAGAGTTGAACAACTTGAAAATGTTAAACAAACTAGTAGTAAAACTGATTTAAATGTCGATGATAGATTAGATAAGATTGAATCTAATGTTTATAAATTAATGAGTGGAATGTTAACTAGAGAACCAGTTAAGAAGTCTAAGAAGAAAGTTGATGATAAACAGATTTCTATTTGGCAAGATCAAGTTATGCCAGTTAATAAGATTCAAGACTTAAAAGAAAATACAAGAGTTGATTTTGGTGATTTAGCAATTGAACAACATGAACAACAAGAAAATTTATTCGTTGAAACAAAGAAAGAAAATGTCGAAGTTAAACATGAAGTAATTGAAGAAGTTAAACCTGTTGTTAAAGAAGTTATTCAAGAAGCTAAACCTGTTATTGAAGAAAGCAAAGAAGTTAAAGAAGTTTCTAAACCTCTTAATAACTTTGAAAATATTAATACTATAAATAATAATGTTATTGAAAATAATGTAAATAATGTTGAAGTTGAAGAAAACTCTGATTTGGATGAATATGAAAGATATGACGTTAAGGTTCTTGAACGTATTATGAATGATGCAAGAAATCCTGAATATACTACAGAACGTGAAAGAATCATGAGTTTATGGAGACATCTTGATGCTCTTGCTCCTCTTGAAAAGCGTGGTGTTGCTGAAATGCTTAAAGAAGGTGAAGTTAAGGCTGTTGGTAATCATGAGTTTGTATTAATTTATGATAAGGCTTTAAACTGTAATAATGTTATGAATAGAAAGTTTAAGAGAAATTCATTAAAACTTTTATATGATTTATTGGGTAGTGATTATAATTATTTTGCTATTCCTAAGACATTATGGTTTGAAAAACGTCAAGAGTATTCAAATCAATATTCTGTTGGTGTTGCTTTCCCTACATTATCTCCTATTAATGATCCAAGTCTAAAGGTTGCTAATGAAGATGAAGTAAGTGAAAGTGATCAAGCTATTCGAAAAATGTATGATATTTTTGGTACAAATATAAATATTAAAAGGAGTTAATTATGAATCAACAAGTAATGATGAGAAAATTAATGAAAATGAAGGAAGAAATGGAAGATACTCAAAAAGAATTAAATGAGACTGAATTTACTGCTTCAAGTTCAAATATTGTTACTGTTACAGTATTAGGAACTAAAGAATTAGTTGATGTTAAAATAGATGAAGATTTTGAAATTAGTGGGGTTGAGGATATTGAAATCCTACAAGATATGATTGTTGCCGCTTGTAATGAAGCTTATAAAAAGGTTGATCAAACTACTGAAGAAAAGATGGCTAAATATAATAGTTTATTAGGCGGTTTTGGTGGATTATTCTAATGAATTATCCAAAGAGTTTTAATGACTTAATTGAATCGTTTAATCTTTTACCTGGTATTGGACCAAAGACTAGTGAAAGACTTGCATATCATGTTTTAACTAAGTTATCTAGTGAAGATGTAAAAAGATTTAGTGAAAGTTTAATTAATGCTAAACAAAGTTTAAAAAAATGCAAATATTGTAATTCTTTATGTGAAGATGAAATATGTAATATTTGTTTAGATGATACAAGAGACAAAACTATATTAATCGTTGAAAATTATAAAGAAGTTATTAGTTTTGAAAGAACTAGACAATATAGGGGATATTATTTTGTTTTAGATAAATTAATTTCACCATCTAATGGTATAACTCCTAATGATATTAATTTATTAGGATTATATGATATAATAAAAAAATACAATATACATAAGGTTATTATTGCAACATCTTGTTCTATTGCTGGAGAGATGACTAGTATGTATATTAAGAATTGTTTAAATGATTATAATTGCGAAGTATATCGTATTGGATATGGATTACCTGTTGGTGGAGATATTGAATACGCAGATGATTTTACATTATTAAAATCATTAGAGAGTATTAAAAAATTATAGGAGGATATTATGTTTTTAGGTTTTATTAGTAATATTTTTGAATGGTTAGATAAAGCTTTATCAGGATTTATGGCTAATGTTTTTACAGCTATTGGCAATTTCTGGACAAATTTATCTACTTTTGGGGGACAAGGTGCATATTTTTGTTTCTTATTAATTGCTTTATTCTTACTTATTCTAATATTAATCGGATTAGTAAAATTAATAAGAAAATTTGGACTATTCCTTATATTAACAATTTTATTAGTAGGAATACCAGTATTATGGTATTTTGTTGTATTTAAATAGACTATCCACGTCTATTTTTTTATTTTTCTAGGCATTAATGGTAAAATTTAATTTACATTAAAATAATATTGTTTATATATTGTTGTACTTTACATTGTTTTTATTGATAAAATTGCTAAAATTTGGTATAATTATTATGATATTAGTGAATTTTTATCTAAATTATTTATTTGGAGGATATTATGAATAAATCATTATTCAAAACCTTAACCTTTATGTTAGGTGGAACTTTTATATTTGTTGCTGGAATTAGCTTTATGATTGTAGCTGATCTTAAACTTAAATGCACATCTTTTTGGTTATTCTTATGTGCTTTTATTTGCTTTTCTGCAACAATTTTCTTTTTCTTTGGTGAATCATTTAGAGATGATGAAAAAAAGGCAAAATATTACATTATAAAATCTATTGGTATTATAATGACTTTTGCTTATATTATATATTTAATAATATTTATGAATTCAAAATTCTTTAGTGAGATAGATCCATATAAAAGTGGTCAAAATACAAAGTATATAATTAGTATTTGTTCTATGGTTTTATCATTATTAGGATTTGGATTACAATTAACAAATATTATTGTTTTTAAACCTGATAGGGATTAATATGATTGAAATACAAAAAGCAAGTATTTGGAAAAGATTAAGTGCTTTACTAGTTGATTTCTTTTCCATTATTATTCTAGCTGTGTTATTTGGTTTGTTACTATCCAGTATTTTTAAACTTAACACTCACGTTGATACATTAAATGAGATATATGAAGATTATAAAGAAAGATACGGGATTGTGTTAAATATTTCTCAAAAAGATTTTGATAGCTTAACTGATGATGAAAAAGAAAAGTATACTTTGGCAAGTGATGAAATTGCTAATGATAAGGTTGCTATATATGAATATACATTAATACAAAATATGGCAATTACTTTTGTATCAATATCATTATTATTAAGCTGTATTGTGATTGAGTTTGTTGTCCCTTTAATTTTTAAGAATGGTCAAACATTAGGAAAAAAGATATGGGGACTTGGAGTAATTAAAAGTAATGGTGTTAAAGTGACTAATTTTATATTGTTTATCAGAACAGTTTTTGGTAAATATGCTTTTGAAATAATGACACCTTTATTTTTTGGATTTCTGATATTTGAATATGGTGCAGGTATTGTTGGAGTTTGTTGTATAATAGCATTATGTATTTTCCAATTAGTTTTGATATTCAAGCGACCTAATAGAACACCAATTCATGATGTATTATGTGATACAGTCGTTTGTGATTTTGATTGTCAACAAATATTTGAAAATGAAAATGAATTAATAAAATATAAAGAAGAATATGCAAGAAAACAATCTGAAAAAGATTTAATATAGGAAGGTTTTTTATGAAAGTTGTTTTAAAACATTTAACAAAAATATTTCCAAGTAGGGACAAAAAGAATGATCAAGATGTAATCGCAGTTAACGATTTTGATTTTGAAATTCCTGATGGAAAATTAGTTGGTTTATTAGGACCATCTGGTTGTGGTAAGAGTACCACTTTATACATGATTAGTGGATTATTAACACCATCTAGTGGTAATATTTTCTTTGGTGATACTGATGTTACAGCATTAACTCCTGAGAAGAGAGGAGTTGGGCTTGTTTTCCAAAACTATGCATTGTATCCACATATGACAGTTTTACAAAACATTTTGTTCCCTTTACAAAATTTAAAAGGTGCTCAAAAAATGTCAAAGGCTGATATGCTTAAACAAGCTCAAGAAGCTGCAAAGCTAGTTCAAATTGATAATTTATTATCACGTAAGCCAAGTGAATTATCTGGCGGACAACAACAAAGAGTTGCTATTGCTAGAGCTTTAGTAAAAATGCCTCGCGTTCTTCTTCTTGATGAACCATTATCAAATCTTGATGCAAGATTAAGACTTCAAACAAGAGAAGAAATTAAGAGAATTCAACAAACAACAAAGATCACTACAGTATTTGTTACTCATGACCAAGAAGAAGCTATGAGTATTAGTGATATTATTGTTGTTATGAAAAATGGTATTGTTCAACAATCAGGACAACCACAAAATGTTTATGATGATCCTGTTAATTTATTTGTTGCTAAATTCTTGGGAACACCACCTATTAATGTTTTACAAGGTAAAGTAGTTGATTCTAAATTATACATTAATGATGAGCTTATTATGAATGTTGATGGAGTTTCAGACCAAGAAGTTACTGTTGGTATTAGACCAGAAGGATTTATTCCAAACGAAAAAGGTGAATTATCTTGTAAATTAAGTAATTTAGAAGTAATGGGAAGAGATGTTTCTGTTGTATCTACTAATCCAGCAAGTTTAAATCCAACTATTCGTTCTATAATTGATAGCGATATTAAAATAGATACTACAAAAGAATATGTTAAATATTCTATTAAGAGAAATAAACTATTCTTATTTGATATTAAAGATGGTAATCGTATTAGATTTGAGGTATAGAATATGGTAGAAGGAAAACAACAATGGAAAGCATGGTTGTATTTATTACCGGCAATTATATTGCTTTTGATATTTACTGTATATCCGATTTTTAATACAATCTTTATTGCTTTTCAAAATAATTATGGTAATTTAAGACACATTGGAGGAGAAACATTTACCTTTGGCGTCCAAAACTTTAAAAAGGTTGTTGAATATAAAGGATTTATTAATTGTTTAACTAATACTATGATATTAACATTTATAACTGTTCCTGTTTCAACATTATTGGCTTTATTTATTAGTGTTTGTTTAAATTCTATTAAATTTTTACGTAATTTCTTACAAACAGTATTCTTTATTCCATATGTAACAAACTCTATTGCTATTGGTATGGTATTTGCTACTATGTTTAATATTGTTGGTAATGCTTTAAATACACCAAAAGAACTTGTTGATACATATGGTATCGTTAATAATATTATTCATTTCTTTGGTGGACCTAATATTCAATGGATTAGTACTGGTTCTACTAAGTTTAATAATATGGTAGTTTTGTGCATTTATATTATTTGGAATGCCTTACCATTTAAGATATTAATTTTATTAGGTGGTTTACAAAGTGTTAACAAACAATATTACGACGCAGCTAAGATTGATGGTACTAGTAAACATAGAACATTTTGGAGAATTACTGTTCCATTATTATCACCAATGATAGCTTATGTTGTAATAACTGGTTTTATAGGTGGTTTTAAGGAATATACAAGTATTGTTGGTATTTTTGGTAAAGAAATGGGTGCTTCTGGCGAACCTAATAGATTACAAACAATGGTCGGTTTTATTTATGAACAAATTGAACTTGATAGAGAAGGGCTAGCTAGTGCTGGTGCATTAATTCTGTTTGTGATTATTTTTGCTGTTACTATACTTAACTTATATGTTAGTAAGAAGCGAGTGCATTACTAGGAGGCAATATGAGAACTAATACTGCTGAAAATAATAAATTAGATTTAAATAGAGTAACTAAACAACAAAAGATACTTAAAATTGTTGGTGTTACTCTAACATATTTGTTTTTAACTATAATGGCTCTAACTGTTTTATTTCCTTTTTATTGGATGCTTAATTCATCTTTAAAAACATTAGAAGAATATAAATTATCTGTACCAACATTTTATCCTCATGCTTGGAAGTTTTCAAATTATGTTACGGCTTTTCAAAAAGCAAATTTAGGTACATTATTTATGAATACTTTATTTGTTGGACTAGTTTCTACTGTTTTATCTTTAGTAATAACTGTACTTTCAGCTTTTGCTTTTGCAAGATTAGAGTTTAAAGGGAAAAACATTTTATTTGCCTTTTTATTAGGAACAATGATGATTCCTGGTGAATTATTTACAATTACAAATTATATTACTGTTTCTAAGTTTCAATGGTTAAATTCATTCATTGTTTTAATTGTTCCATTTCTAGTAAGTGTATTTTATATATATTTGTTAAGACAAAACTTTTTGCAAATTCCTAATGAATTATATTTAGCTGCTAAAGTGGATGGTACATCTGATTTGAAATATTTATGGAAAGTTATGATTCCATTATCTTTACCAACATTAATTTCAATTACAATATTGAAAATGATGGGTTCATGGAATTCATATATTTGGCCTAGACTTGTTGTTGATGATGATATACATCAATTAGTTACAACTGGTCTAAGAGGTGCTTTTACTGCTGCTGACTCTACTGTTGATTATCCAGTACAAATGGCAGCTGTTGCTATTGTTTCTTTACCACTATTTTTAGTATATGTTTTCTTGAGAAAATATATTATGAAGGGCGTAAGCCGTAGTGGTATTAAGGGATAAAAAAACTAATTTAATATAGGAGGGTTTCATGAAAAAAATTAAATGGTTTTTTGGATTTGTTGTTGTATTGTTTAGCACAATCCTATTATTAGCATGTGGAGATGGCAAATATGATGACAGTGGTTTTATTACTATT
>JAEEJT010000085.1 GCA_016282055.1 Bacilli bacterium | reverse complement strand
ATCTTCAACACACTTTAAGTTTCTTAAACCTTCAAGACCTAAAATAACATCAAAGTCTTTTAAGTTCTTCATATCTATTTCACCTAAAGCAACGTTTAAATCATGAATTAAATCAAAATCATCAGGTGAATACATAGTCCAAATAGCACCTTTAATAATACTAGAATTTAATTGAGGAACATGATATGATTCAAATCTATTATCAATTCCACTCATCTTTTTTCTTGCTAAATCATAAAGAATGTCACAATGACAATCAAACATTTTAATATCTTTCATAATACTCTCCTTAAAAACAACAATTTTTAAATATATCTTTACTATCTTCTTTAGTAATAGCAACATTTACTTTATCTTTATTAACAAAGATAACAGCAGGTCTAGGTAAGCCATTATAGTTCATACTCATAGAATAACAATAGGCTCCAGTAGAAAAACAACACAATATATCATTTTTCTTAGGAATAGTTAAACTACAATTCTTAACAATAATATCTCCGCTTTCGCAGCACTTACCACTTACATTATACACCTTTTTTTCTCCATCACAACAACTAGCATTACAAACAGTATAAATTGCATTATATAAACTAGGTCTAATGTTATCTCCCATGCCACCATCAATAAAAACATAACTAACGTTAGCATAAGTATCTTTAGTTTTACAAGCTTTATATAACGTTACACAATTATCACCAACGATACTTCTACCTGGTTCAATCATTAAGTTTTTAACACCAAACTTCTTAGCTTCATTTATAATACTTTTTAGAGTATAATCAAGATTAATCTCTTTATCACTATCAACGTATTTAATACCAAAACCTCCACCAAGATCTAAGGTATTAAAACTAACATTATACTTTTTACTAGTTTTTTCTAAAAACTCTCCCATTACTTTACAAGCTTTAATAAAACTCTCCTCATCACTTATCTGTGAACCTATATGAGAATGGAATCCATCTAAAACTAAATATTTATTATTTTTATAAATATCCATAATTCTATCAATTACTTTATCATCGAATATAGTTTCACCAAACTTAGAATCAAGTCTACTAGTTTGAATAAAATCATGAGTATGAGCACTAACTCCAGGATTTACTCTAAATAAAGTTTTAACTTCTTTTTTTATATTTTTTGTAATCTCATCTAACTCCATTAACTCTGTTATGTTATCAACAACAATATACATAATATCATTATTAATAGCATACATTAATTCTTCTTCTGATTTATTATTACCATGTAATATAACATGATGCATATCAAACCCACTATTCTTAAGTAACCACATATCACCTAAACTAACAGCATCAGCGTATATATTATATTCTTTAAGAAGTTTTACTAGGTATGGCGCTAAAAATGCTTTTGTTGCATAAACTGTAATACAGTTTAAATTACTATCACTAAAAGAATTTTTATATGTAGATAACCTATCACGAATACCTTCTTCATCATAAACATATAATGGAGTAGTATACTTATTTGCAAGTTCTTCTAAAGAAAAATTTCCCATATATAATTTATTATTAATAACATTCATTGATTTAGTTTTCATAATCACCAATAAGAGTATCGACTAAACTTAAAAACTCTTCTTCCTTTTTAATATTATTTAACGCAAGTTTAAATTGTTTAGAATTTGGTATACTCTTAACATAATAACTTGCCATAGTTCTCATCTCTAAAAGAGCAATATATTCTCCTTTTAATTTCTTAAGTTCAAAGTAATGATATTTAATCATATCTTTTTTATCTTTTACACTCACATTATTTTTATATTCTATACCTTTAAAATAACTTGATATTTCTTTTATTAACCAAGGATTACCTAAAGCACCTCTACCAATCATAATAGCATCACACTTAGTGTAATTAATCATATTAATAGCATCCTCTAAAGTCTTTATATCACCATTACCAATAACAGGAATACTTACACTTTCTTTAACCATCTTAATATAATCAAGATTACACTTACCACGATATAAATCACTTTTAGTTCTACCATGAATAGCTATTAAACTAGCTCCGGCTTCTTCTATTCTTTTACTAACTTCAACACAATTTATAGAATTATGATCCCAACCTGCTCTAATCTTACAACTAACAGGAACAGGACTTATGCTACATATAGCCTTAACCATCTCATATATTCTATCAGGATATTGTAATAAAAAACTACCTGCTTCTTGCTTCAATACTTTTTTAACAGGACAACCCATATTAATATCTAAAATATCACAACAATTATTTTCAAAAACAATCTTAGCAGCTCTTACCATTTCACTAGTATTACCACCAAAAAGTTGAATTGCTAGTGGATGTTCTTTCTTTTCTGTTTTTAAATACTCTAAAGTTTCTTTATTATCATAAATTAATCCTTTAGCACTAACCATCTCACTATATACAAGACTTGCTCCAAATTCTTTACAAATTTTTCTATACGCAAGATTTGTAAATCCAGCAAGAGGAGCCATTACAACTTTACCTTTAACTATACTTTCTATTAAATCACTAGACATAAAATCACCTTAAAAAAAATCTAATGCTTAAGTCTCCATACCCACATACTAATCATGCTTAAGGCTGCTTCAATCACGACCTGACCTGGTTCGCAGCTTAATATTGGATATAGAGATTTAAGCATTAGATTCTTAAATATTATACTCTATTTTCATATTAAAATCAATTATTTTTTACGAAGTTCTTGAAAAAACGACTTCATTAATTCACTAACTTCATCTTCCATTAATCCCTGATGCACTTCAATTGTATGATTTAATTTATAATCTTTTAATGTATTACCAATACTTACAATACTACCAAACTTTGGTTCATTTAAACTATAAACAACTTTACTAATACGAGCTTGAATAATAGCACCTAAACACATTAAACAAGGCTCTAATGTAATATAAATAGTTGCTCCATCTAAAAACTTAGCATTAGCTTTTTTACAAGCTTTTCTAATTGCCTCTACTTCAGCATGAGCTAAAGACAGTTTCTTTGTTTCTCTTAAATTATGAGCACGAGCAAGTATTATACCATCTTTAACAATACAACACCCAACAGGTACTTCATTTTTCTTATAAGCTTTTAATGCTTCTTTATAAGCAATATTTATATAGTAATAATCATCCATTTGATTTCCTTCTAGGAACTTCATGACAATGTCTACATCTTGCTTCATATTGTTCCTTAGCACCAACTAATATTACATCATCCTCATAATAAGCAGGACTTCCATTTATTAATCTTTGAGTACGTGTAGCAATACCTCCACACTTTTGACAAATAGCATTAAGTTTAGTTACCTTCTCACATCTTGCTAATAACTCAGGCATTACCCCAAAAGGCTCTCCCCTAAAATCAAGATCAAGTCCAGCACAAATAACTCTAACACCATTATCAGCTAACTCTTCACATAAACTAATAACACCACTATCAAAAAATTGTACTTCATCAATTGCAATAGCATAAGGAAGTTCTTTAACTTCATTATATATATAATTTCTAATATCACAACTATTACTAACATTTATACTAGTAATACGAGTATTATTATGACTTACTACTTCTGTTGCACTATATCTATTATCAATCTTTGGTTTAAAAACAATACAATCTTTTTTAGCATATTGTATTCTTCTTATTCTTCGAAGTAATTCTTCAGTTTTTCCAGCATACATACTCCCACAAATCACTTCAATAAAACCTTTATTAAACTCAAGTTCCATAATATTCACCTTTATTATATTATACTAAAAAATAGAAACTTTTTAAAGATAAAAAAATAAAAAGGATGCATCTAGCATCCTGTACT
>JAEEJT010000084.1 GCA_016282055.1 Bacilli bacterium | reverse complement strand
TTCTATAATATATTACTTTTGATAATCATCTTGAGTTAATAGAGCATATAATAATACAGAGAATTTATTTAAATGACTTTGAATTCTTCCTGGGAAGTATTTTTCAATGTATTCTAGATAATCATTTTTTGTATTCATTAACATACCAACTAAATATGTTTCTCCATATCCATCATATTCATCATATGGACCAGGAATTTCCCAGTTTGTTGCTTCCATATATAAATATGTAATTCCTACTTCTTTAAATCCTTTATGATCTGACCAATCACCAGTTGATGGGCTTACATAATCTGGAGTATCATATCCAGGAGCTGGATTCTCTACTGTCCAAGGATTTGTTTTGAATTCTAAGTTAAGTGATTTTGCTACTTTCATAGCATTTTCAAATGCTTCAGTTTTTGTAACTGTTAAATCTTCTTGTTGATCTCCACCATAAAGATATGTGAAATCTCCACAAACTAAAGAGTCAATATTAATCATATATAATGTATTATCTATTTCTTTTTGAGTCATATTATTAGCATAATATGATGAACCATAACATCCTAATTCTTCAGCAGAGAAGAAGATGTATTTAATTGTATATTCAGTTTCAACGTTTTTAAGTAGTTTAATTGTTTCAAGAATTAAAGAAACTCCACTACCATTATCTCCAGTACCATCACCATCATAATGTGCTCCAACGATAATAGTTTTATTTGTTTTACCTGGTTTTGTTACAATAATATTTTGACTCGTAACAGTAGCTTTAATATAAGTACCATTAGCATCTTCTATATAATTTCTTTTTTGCTTATTATATAGTTTTCCATCTGTTGTGTATTCACAAGTAAATTCGTTTGTGTTTTCTTGTTTATCATAATATGTAAAAGTAAAATCTTGTAATTCATAATCTATATCAGTATACCCTGCTTGTAAGATTTCAGAAATAATCCATTTTTGGGCAAACTTAAAGTCTTTGCCTTTAACTGAATCTCTATCTTTAGCGTTTTTGTCAATGTATTTTATTTTTTCATAACAAGCATCACCATATGGTTTAATTTCATCATCTTTAGTAGTTAAAGCATTAATTTTATCGCTAAGTGATTGAATCATTGATTCTAATGATTCTACTTTTTCATTAATTTCAGTAAAATCACTAGTTGTGTTAATTTCTTGTTTACATGCAGTGAAACATAATACTACAGCTAGTAAACAAATAGCTGTAAGAGTTTTTGTTAAAAAGTTTTTCATAATATACCTCCTAAAACTTTTTAGCCTTAGGAATAAAAAAATGTCCTAAGGCGAATTAATTTCCGCCTAAGGACGATTGATATCGTGGTGCCACCTTAGTTTGTTATAATATTACTATTATAACCTCGTCGAGTACTATTATACTCTATCTCTGTAACGGGAGAAACCGGCTCATCCTATTTTATTCAGACTGCTACTCCAAGACGCGTTCACATATGATTTTTTGTACTGCCTCACACCAATTGCAGCTCGCTGAACATATTACATATGCTAATATTTCTTTTCGATGTATTTGCTTTATTATATAATTTTATAAAAGTAGTGTCAACACTTTTTTAAATGAAAACATTTACTTTTATAATAGTAGCATTTATAAGTAATAAAAAAAAGGATTGAATTAAATCAATCCTGATATTTTTTATGGAGCAGGTAGCGGGGATCGAACCCGTATCTTAGCCATGGCAAGGCCACATAATAGCCATTATACTATACCTGCGGTAATAAATTCTTGCTCGTTCAATTGAGCATAATTATTATATCAAATTATTATTTTAAATGCAATACTTTTTTTGAAAAAAATCAATTAATTTTAATTGAAAAATAATTGCTAATAATGTATAATTTATTAAAGGTGATTTTATGGAATTTACTAATGCAGATATTATATTTTTAATTATTGCATTGATTATAGGATTTGTTGGATTTGTTAGAGGATTTACTAAATCATTCTTTTCAGCATTAGGATTAGTACTTTCTTTAGCTTGCGCAGTTTTTTTCTGTAAGCCGCTTGCTGGCTTACTTGAAAACTCTGCTTTAAGCAAAGGTATTAATGAGAGTATTGTTTCTTGGATTAATGCTAAAGGAGAATTCTTTTCTTTAGAGTTTTGTGAAGCCGGAATGACTAATGAAATGGCTGATATGATTAATCTTCCTCATTTCATGATTGAAATCGTTAATGCATTTATATCAAAAGGAGTAGAAGGATTATCTTTATCTCAAATTATTGCCAATAGTTTGACTCCATATTTATTATTAATAATAGCATTTACTATTATATTAATTGGTGTTTTAATTATTGCTGGAATATTAAGTGGATTATTTGGTTCATTTGTTAAAAATGATGACCATAGTTTTATTGATAAGTTTTTTGGATTTATATTTGGATTGTTTTGTTCATTCTGTTGTATTGAAATCTTTTTAGCACTTGTATCTCAACTTTCAATTGTTTTCCCTGTTGTTGGTGAGATGATTACCCAAAGTATTGAACCAAATAGTGAAAAGATATCTTTAATTAGATGGTTGTATTCACATAATTTTATTATTTATTTATTAAAATTAATACTGGCTAATGGCAAATTATTTTAAACCTATTTTTATAAATAGGTTTTTTATTTTGTTTAAAAAATATTTATAAAATTGATTTGATAATAACACAATTGTATGATATAATAATCTAGGTATGTTTTTGAGGTGCTATTATGAGTTGGCAAATTGCAATTGACGGTCCTGCGGCTAGTGGAAAAAGCACAGTAGCAAAGCTACTTGCTAAAAAATTAAATTTTGAATATTTAGATACAGGCGCAATGTATCGTGCTATTGCATTAAAAACTCTTAATTTAGGCATTGATTATTCAGATGAGAATAATTTTGATTTTCTTGAGAATACTACAATCGATTTTAATGATTCACGTATTTATTTAGATGGTGTAGATGTTACAAGTGAGATTAGAACTGTTGCTGTTTCTAACCTTTCTAGTGATATTTCTAAATACAAGGTAGTTCGTGAACGTCTTGTAGCTATGCAAAGAGAACTCGCTAATCAGAAAAATATTATTATGGATGGTCGTGATATTGGTACTGTTGTTTTACCAAACGCTAATCTTAAAATATTTTTAACTGCATCAGTTGAGACTCGTGCACAAAGAAGACTTAATGAACGAAAAGAAAAGAATCAAGAAAATGAAAGCTTAGAACAAACTATTGAAGAATTAAAAAAGCGTGATTATAATGACAGCAACCGTAAGATTAGTCCGCTAAAACAAGCTGATGATGCGATACTAATAGACACATCAGCAATGAGCGTTAATGGTGTGATTGATTTAATCACAAGTCTAGTATTGAAAAGAGGTTACAGTATGGAAAATTTAGAAGAAAAAAACGTCGTTAATGAAAATGAAGAGGAAGTTTCTCAAGTAGAAGAAACTGCTGCTGAAGAAAAGGGAGCTAGTGAAGAAGTTAGTGAAGAAACTAATAACAAAGCTGCATACAAAGAAATGCAAATTGTTAAAGGTGTAGTTGTTGAAGTACAAGAAGCTCAACCTGAAAGAAAACGTGGAAACACTGTTTACAAAGCAAAAGAAGAAAGAGTTTTAATTGAACTTGAAGATGGTCAACAAGGTTATCTTTATAAAAAAGATACAGCTGACATTGCTGATGATGAAGATTTATTTGATGTATTCATTGAAGGTGATGAAGTTGAAGTTGCTATTAAAAAGATTTTTGATGATGGTGATGTTTTCTTATTCTCAACAGTTTTAGTTAAAAAACGTGATGAGTTATTAGCTAAACAAGCTTTCTTTGAAGAACGTCCTATTTTAACTGCTACAGTTGTTAAAAAGGTTAGTGATTTTGGATTATTATTAAAGTATGAAGATTTCACATTATTATTACCTTATCAATTAATGGTTAATAAACCTGAAGATGTTTCAACATTAGTTGGTAAAACTATTGATGTTGTTCCACTTCGTGTTGATCTAGCTAGAATTAGAGTTATTGTTTCTGAAGTATTAGCAGTTAATAAAAAGAAAAAAGAACAAAAGAAGGAATTCTTATCTAAAGTTCAAGTTGGCGAAGTATTTGATGGAAAAGTTGTTGCAATTGAAGAATATGGTGCTTTCGTAGAAATTAGTGAAGGTGTTGAAGGATTATTACATATTTCTGAAATTGATCATAACCATGTTTCTAAAGTAAGTAAAGTTTTAAATATTGGAGATACTGTAAAAGTACAAGTTATATCATTAGATAATGATCATATTAAATTATCTAGAAAAGCATTAATGACTAATTACTGGGGTGATTATTTCCAAGATAAGAAAGTTGGAGATGTTGTAACTGGTAAAGTTGTTGATATTAATAATGCTGGTGTTAGAGTTGATTTAGCACAAGAAGTAGAAGGATTCATTCCAAGAAGTGAATATTCATGGTTCAAAGATGTTAAAGTTGAAGATGAATTAAAAGCTGGTGATGAAGTTACTGCTAAATTAATTGAAATTGTTCATTCTAAAAAACGTGTTATTTTATCTAAGAAACAATTAACAGAAAATCCTTATGAAAATGTTGTTGTTGAAAAAGGTGAAATAATTGATGTTACAGTTAGTAATGTAGTTGAAAATGGATTTACTGTTTCTTATCAAGGAATCGAAGGATTCATGAATAAGCAATCTGTTAATGCAAATAAAGTTAATGATATCAAAGTAGGAGATGTTGTTAAAGTTAAAGTAAGAGTATTTGATCGTGAAAAACGTGTATTCTTCGTTAGCATGAAAGATGCTGAAGCAAAAATGGAAAGAGAAAAAGTAACTAAGTATATTAAATCTCAAGATAAAATGACTAATACAATTGGAGATTATATTAATAATTTAAAGAAGTAGGTAGTTATTATGCGTGGAGTTCTAGCAATAGTAGGCCGACCAAACGTTGGTAAGTCAAGCTTATTCAATCGTATTGTTGGTGAAAAAATGTCAATTACTGACGACGCTAGCGGAATCACAAGAGATCGTATATATGCTAAAGCTTCATGGCTAAATCAAGATTTTAGAATAATAGATACTGGGGGCATCGTCTTAAAAGATGAGCCCTTTTCTAAAGAGATTAAAGCACAAGCAATGCTTGCTATAGATGAAGCTGATGTCATAGTTATGGTTGTTAATGCTCGTAGTTCCGTTACTGTCGAGGATGAAGATGTATTTAACATTCTTGTTAAATCTAAAAAACCTGTAATTGTTGCAGCGAATAAAGTTGATGATAATAGTTTTAAAGATACAATTTATGATTTTTATTCAATGGGTTGTACTGAAGTTATGCCAATTAGTGCATTACATGGTATTGGTGTTGGTGACTTATTAGATAGAGTTATTGAATTAATGCCTAAAAAGAATAAAAATGATTATGATGAAGGTTATATTAAATATTGTTTAATTGGTCAACCCAATGTTGGTAAATCAACATTATCTAATGCTATTATTGGTGAGGACAGAACAATTGTTTCTGATATCGCTGGTACAACAAGAGATGCTATAGATACAGTTTATAGAAGAAATGATAAAAACTATGTTGTTATTGATACCGCTGGTATCCGTAAACAAGGTAAGATTTATGAGAATGCTGAAAAGTATAGTGTATTAAGAGCTTTAAGTGCTATTGAAAGAAGTAATATTTGTATTTTAGTTCTTGATGGAAGTTTAGAATTAAATGAACAAGATAAAAGAATAGCAGGATATGCTCGTGATGACAATAAAGCAATTATCATTGTTGTTAATAAATGGGATATGGTTAACAAAGATGATAAGACAATGCAAAAGTTAACAGAAAAGATTAAAACACAAATGCCTTTCTTATTCTTTGCTCCAGTTGTATTCTTAAGTGCTAAGAATAAGTCTAGAATTAATGTTTTACTTGATACAATCGATAAAGTTTATGAAAACTATTGTCGTAGAGTACAAACAAGTGTTTTAAATGATATCTTACTTGATGCAGTTATTATGAATCAACCTCCTATTTTTAATGGTAACAGATTATCAATTTCTTATGCAACTCAAGATGAAATATGTCCGCCATCATTTGTTTTATTTGTTAATGATGAAAAACATATGCATTTTAGTTATCAAAGATATCTTGAAAATAAATTAAGAGAAACTTTTGATTTTGAAGGTTCTCCTATAAAATTTACTTTAAGAAAAAAGAGTATGTAACAGGCAAATTTTTTGCCTGTTTTTTATTTATTGACAAAAAATATTTTATAAAGTATAATTTGTTTAGGATGGTGATAATAATGATAGATATCATATGTATAGTATTCGTTGTTTTAGGTGTACTATTTGGATTAAAAGGTAAAGCACCTAAAAAGATTTTTTCATTTGTTTTTATGTGTGGAGCAGTTGTTACAGCTTACTTCACATTTGGACTTGTTGTTAACAAGTTAAAAGATATGAGTGCAAATGTAGTTCCTTTCATTCCTCATAATGATGGTGAAACATTATATGTTGCAATACAAAATTTTCTTACAAATATTTTAAATTCATCATTACACATTGATACAGCTGCTGTAGAAGGATTAATTATTGGTTTTGTTAACTTACTTACTTTCTGGCTTGTTTGTATTGGTTTAATGATTATATTTGGTATTATTAGTGCAATTTTAGGTGCTATTATTTTCCGTAATGCTAATACAGGTACTGCTTGGAAAACATTAGGTATTTTTGGTGGATTAAAAGCTTGTATACTTTTATTTGTTATTTGTTTACCTGCAATTGCTTTAAAACCTGTTTTATGTTCTGCTAGTAGCTTAGGAGAAAACAAAGTAACTCTTGCGATTGAAAGTAAAAGTAGTCAATCTAAAGCATTAGATTTAAGTTCTAAGATGTTTGAAAAGACTAAGTTTAAGTTTATGAGTTATGAAATTGATGGTGAAACTTATAATTTATATAAAGATATTGAGACTATTCCAGGTCTTGTTAAGATTGCTAAATTATTTGCATCATCAAATGGAAGTAATTCTTTTG
>JAEEJT010000083.1 GCA_016282055.1 Bacilli bacterium | reverse complement strand
TTGACGATATAAATTATATTTTTTAGATAGTTCTATTGATCTTTTATATCCATCATTTAATTTAAAATTAGCATATAAATAATTAGTATCTTGATACTTACCATTAACCAGGGCTCCAATTTCATTTATCCATTGTGCATTTTTATAAGGACTAACTGATAAAGTTGTTGTATAGAAATCATATTTGCCATTTGCATATTCTGCGACTTCTTCTATTCGCTTCCTATAACAGATGTAACATCTTTTTTCTCCTTCTTTATCGTTTTCTCTACCTTTTACAACATCTAGAAATTCATTATGGTTATATTCTGGTGTAATGATTTTAATATCATAACCTAAATTATCGATTATTTTCTTTTGGTATTCTAATCTTTTATTAAATTCATCTTTAGTATCAATATTAGGATTATAATAAAGAATTGTAATATCAAAATATGGATATAAATATTCTAGGCAATAACTACTACATGGTCCACAACATGAATGCAAGAGTAGTGTTGGACGTTCTTTTGTTAATTTTAATTCTTCGAGCTTTTCATCAAAACTTTTTTGATCTAATATTTTCTTATTTGGTATTAATGTTAAATGATAGAATAAAAAATCATTAATTATTATTTCTTCTTCTAAATAATTAAAATGATGATTCTTTTTAAAATTCCTAACATACGTGAATTTATCTAAATATAATATTTTTGCTTTAATATCTATTTTTTCATATTCATTATTTTTATTAAATGCAATAATTATATCATCACTTTTATTATAATATTTATCATATTTATTTAATAATTCTTTTATTTTTTCTATCATTTTATAATACCTTTAAATTAAATTAATGAAATTAATTACATCATCAATTGTGCCGTATCTAAATACGCCGCAACATTCTAATACTTTTACAAACTTCTTGCCAACTTCATCATTAATATTGACATCTTTTTTGTTCTTTAATTCATTATACCAATCTTCATGATTTGGTATAAGTTTGATATCCTCTTTTGGTCTAACACCTTTTAATATTTCATCTAAGATCTTAAGTTCTTCTTTTAATCTTGCTGGAAGAATCGCAAGACCCATAACTTCAATTAAGCCAATATTTTCTTTTTTGATATGATGTAGGTCAACACTTGGGTGATATAACCCGTATGGATAATCTTTAGTTGTTTTATTATTACGTAAAACAAGTTTTAAGATATATTTACCATCTTCAAATCTGGCAATAGGTGTAATGGTATTATGAATTCCTTCTTCATCTTTATCAATGATGTTGATTTTTTCATTTTTATATCCACGCCATAAAGAATGAATTCTAAATGCGATATTTAATAATTCATTTTTATTTTCTGATACTAATTCAATTGTATCAAGTGGCCAGTTTAAGTATCTAACATCCACATTACCTATTTTTTTCTCATAACGTACTTTTGCATCATCAAGTGGAAAACGGAAACGTCCACCTTGATAATGTTCATGCACTAAAATTGATCCTCCAACAATTGGAATATCCGCATTACTGCCTAAGAAATAATGAGGCAAGAAATCCACAAAATCAAGTAAACGTCTAAACGTATCATCATTAATCTTCATATCTTCATGTTCACGTTTAAACACTATACAATGTTCATTATAATAAATATATGGTGAATATTGCATATAAAATTGATCATTATTTAAAGTAACTGGAATAATTCTAATATTATTACGAGCTTGTAAATTCATGTTTCCAACAAAGCCCATATTTTCATAACATAATAAACATTTAGGATATTTTACATTATTATTTTTTAATAATTTTAGTTTTGCAATATCTCTTGGGTCTTTTTCTGGTTTTGATAAATTAATTGTGATTAACATATCACCATATTCTGATTTATATGTAAAACCAATATTCTTCTTGATTCTATTTAATCTAATATAATTAACATCAACCATTAAATTATAGAAATATGTTGTAGCACTTTCCTTATTCTTTTTATATAATTCAAAGAATTTATTCACAACAGTTGATGGATATGGTGTTACAACATCCATAAGCATCGTATCAACTAAATCATGATTAATTGATCCTTCTTCAAAGATTTTCTTTTCTACACCATAATTAATTAAATCATCTAATATATCATCAATGATTCTTGTTTCATTTAAATGATTATATTCTATTTCTTCTTCTATTTTTAATATTCCTTCTAATGTATTAATTACATAAATTACATCAATATCTTCAATTAATTTATGATTAACTGCATATGATACAAATTCATTAATTACTTTTTTGATATCCATAATAAAGACTCCTTTAAAAATACCTAATAACTGCTGGTTCTGCTTTAAAATAAGTTAAATCTAAACCAGTTTTTTCTTTATAAATCTGCTTAATATCTTTAAATAATTCATCTATTTGTTTTTCATCAACATCTTTAATTAAAGCAATAGCACAACCACCAAAACCAGCACCAGTCATTCTAGCACCTAATACAACTTCTGACTTAACCAGAGCATCTACTATTGTATCAAGTTCAACACCTGTCACTTCATAATCTTCTTTTAATGATTTGTGACTTAGTGTTAATAATTTACCTAATTTTTCATCATCATGACATTTTAAAG
>JAEEJT010000082.1 GCA_016282055.1 Bacilli bacterium | reverse complement strand
TCAGGCCTAATTTAAATTAACTTCTCTTTAGCTTCACTTGCTAAATTCTTGATATTATTATAATCAATATCACTTGGAATTTTTCTACTTTCCATTTGTTTAAGTTTACTTGCTTCTTTATATG
Organism: Bacilli bacterium; assembly: GCA_016282055.1. Lineage (GTDB taxonomy): Bacteria > Bacillota_I > Bacilli_A > ML615J-28 > CAG-698 > CAG-698. The sequence goes on along the minus strand of JAEEJT010000082.1, from coordinate 3,892 downwards.
CTTTTTGTATATATCCCTCATATTTAATTTCAATCATAGCTTGATCTAATATATCAATAGGATAATCAAAATCTATACCAATCATATTCTTTAAATCAGAAAATTCTAAGTCAGGTCTTCTTAATAAATCAAAACATGAAGTTGTTATATTAATAATAGATTTGTTATTACTTAATAAATAAGAATTATATTCATTTTTAGGATTAACTTTAATCTCTTTTAGTTTTTCTTTTATGCTTTCAATAATACTTCTTTTTTCTAAGAATTTATTATATCTTTCTTCACTAATTAAACCAAAATCATATCCATATTTTAATAATCTATCAGATGCATTATCATGGCGTAATAATAATCTATATTCTGCTCTACTTGTTAATAATCTATAAGGATCTTTAACTCCTTTATTAATTAAATCATCAACTAATACACCAATATATGATTCATCACGACCTAAAATAAATGGCTCTTTTCCTTGAATTTTTAAAGATGCATTAATTCCAGCATAAATACCTTGACCAGCAGCCTCTTCATATCCACTAGTTCCATTTACTTGACCTGCAAAGAATAAATTATGAATCTTTTTTAACTCAAGATTTCTTTTAAGTTGTAAAGGATTAATAGCATCGTATTCAATAGCATAAGAATACTTTCTAATAATAGCATTTTCTAATCCAGGTAAACTATGAACCATTTGTTCTTGAACATCTCTTGGCATACTAGTACTTAAACCTTGAAGATATGTTTCATCAATTGATAAACTTTCTGGTTCTAAAAATACTTGATGACTTTCTTTATCTTTAAAACGCATAACTTTAGTTTCGATAGAAGGACAATATCTAGGCCCAATTCCTTCAATAACTCCACCATACATAGCACTCTTGTCAAGATTATCAAGAATAATCTTATGTGTTTCTTTTGTTGTATGTGTTAAATAGCAAGGAACTTGATCTTCATATTTTCTTATACTTGTTGTATCATCACTAAAATGATAAAACAAAGTATCTCCTGGTTCTAACTTTGTCTTACTAAAATCTATACTATCGGTTTGAATTCTAGGTGGAGTTCCTGTTTTAAGACGAATTAACTCAACGCCTAAACTCTTTAAAGATTCACTTAACTTATTTGTTGTCTTTTCATTATCTGGTCCACTTTGCCAAAACTCATGACCTATCAAACATCTAGAATCAAGATATGTACCAGTTGTAATAATACACGCCTTGCATTCGATTAATTCTTCTTTAATATAAACACCTTTAATAGTGTCATCTTTTACTTCAAGTGCTGTAACTAAATCCTCTCTAACTTCAAGATTTTTTTGATTATATACAACACTTTGCATATATTTAGGATATTCAACTTTATCACTTTGACATCTTAATGCTCTAACAGCAGGTCCTTTGGAACTATTTAACATCTTTATTTGTAGTAAAGTCTTATCAGCTCCACGTCCCATCTCTCCACCTAATGCATCAATTTCACGAACAATAACACCTTTTGCAGGTCCACCAATTGATGGATTACATGGCATATTAGAGATTCTGTGCTTAGCACCACATATCATTAATGTTTTATTCCCCATTCTACTAGCAGCAAGACTTGCCTCAACACCAGCATGTCCTCCACCAATAACAATTATATCATACATTTTTATATTACCTCTTTTTGTCTATCTAATTATAACATTTTTAGTCAAATTATTAAAGACCTTTTAAAAAGTCATAGCAACGCTATGACTTTAAATATCTTTAAGCTCTTTTATTTATGTTTAATACTAATGATGTTTTAAGTTTAGATTTTGCTAAAGAAAGATTAATAGTTGTAGAACTATTTGCATCGCCATCATACTTAATTTTTATCTTAAATACACCTTTAGTAGCTGTATCTTCAATAGTAAATTGGAATGAACTAGAATTTGTTAAAGAACAATTGAAATTCTCTTTAGTTAAAATCTCATCATATTCTCTTTCACTTAATGAAACATCAAAACTAAATTCATTTGAATCAGAAAGAGTAACTTCATTATTTTCCACAGTAGCACTAGTATTACTAATAACAATACTAGTTCCTTCTTTATAATCAATGTTAATCTTAACAGAAACATCACTACCAACAGGGTTTGATCCTAAAATACTAATAGTACCAGCTTTAGTCAATAAAATATCTCCTGTTTCTTCGTTATATATACCATTATTATTAGTAGTTACACTTAATCTAATATCTTGAACTGTATTAGCTCTTGGCATTACATAAAAACCAAATTCACTAACATTAACAACTTCACCAATATTTCTATTCATTACGCTTACAGTAGCTTTAACACTTGTTGCTGGATATTTAACTGTAATAGGATAGATACAAGAAAAACTTGGATCATCTTTTAATGTAGCAATAACATTTACAGTAGCACCACCATTTTTCTTACCATTAGCATCAGTATAAGGAGCTGCAATAGCTTTTACAAGTCCTGTTTCACTAATAGTTAAATAATCAGGATTACTTGTTGAGTAAATAACTTCACCATTAATTCCATTAGGTAGAAAAGTACAAGTCATTTGAGTTGATTTACCAACTTCAAGTAAATGATTTTCACCAGTTAATGTTGATGATAAAGTCATAGATTTAACTTCATCATTAAGAATTGTTAATAAAATATAATCATTAATATTTGGTTCTTCTTTAACATATGCATATAATTTAACAGTTCCAGCTTGTTTTGCAGTTAAATTTATTCTTAAATCAGAACTATCTAATGTATCAAACTCATTAACTGTTGTTGAAGTACCTTTAACAGTTAAATAATCATTATCAAATTTAGAATCTGTATAATTTCCAGCCTCATCTTTAAGTAATACATCAAATACAATATGATGTTTTTTAGATGTTTGGCCTAATATAACCCATATATTTTTGCTAGTTCCAACATTCATCTCAAGTTCTCTAACTTCAAATCTAAAAACTTCAGTAGATAAATCTTTTGCACATCCAACTAAACAGAATGTTAAAATAAAAGTAACTATAAATAAATAAATTTTTTTCATATACATACCTTTCATATTTCGGTTTTTTAATATTATATCATTTTTTAAATCATTTGTGAATACTAATTTAACGTATATAAACAAACTGACTCTAAAAGTTTAATTATATTTTTAGTATCATAAGTTAAATAATAAAATTTTCCATCTTTAAACTGCATTAATGTACGTCTTCTATATATAACTAAATCTTTTATATTACTAATGCCATTAATATGATTTCCATCCTCATTGCCATCATAATAATATCTATTTATTACTTCATCATAATTCAAGATATATAATCTATCATATCCATATAAATCACAATATGTATTATATCTATCAAATATAGTCTTAACTTCAGAAGTTAAAAATTCATCACTTATAACAACAACTAAACTATTATTATCTAAACTATCTAAATCACTATTATGAATAAAACTTACTTCATTTAATTTTTCATATGAAGCATTAACAACATAATCTCTAAATATAAAATCATTAACTAAAGTATCATTTTCATACCATCCAGTAAATACATATCCATCTTTAACAGGAACGCTATTTAAAATATAACCCCATTTATAATTCTTAACATTAAGGCTATTAATATGTTCACCATTAATATTAAAATATCCATCCAATGCATTAAATTTAATATTTTTATAATTAACATCAATTCCATTTAATTCATTATCAAGATAATAATCAAGACTATTTAAAATATTAGTTTTTCCAGATGAAACAAAACTTGCTTCTTTTTTATTATCAACACAAGAAATCTTAATTAAAACTGGAGTAACATTAACGCATAAATCACTATAACTAGTCACTCCATTAACATAAACATCACTATTACCATGACTACGTAATAT
>JAEEJT010000081.1 GCA_016282055.1 Bacilli bacterium | reverse complement strand
CACACAGGTTGAAATCCTTGTCCTATACCTAAAGTAACAGAGAATATAACCATTATAATCTTATGGACTATATTCATTGCTGATAAAGCAGCATCACCGCCATATATCTTAGCTTGATTATTTAATAAAATTGTTGATAAACTAGCAAGTCCTTGTCTACAAAAAGATGGAAATCCTATTTTAATAATATCAGAATAATACTTAAATGATCTTGATACATACTTTAAACTTAAAGTAATTATAGATTTCTTAAAAATAAACATTGAAAGCAAAATAACAAAACTAATAGATTGACTAATAAGTGTTGCTATAGCTGCTCCGCTTATACCAAAATGTAAAATATAAATAAAGAAATAATCAAGGAACACATTAAGAATTCCACCAAATCCAATACCAATCATAGCAAGTCTACTCTTGCCTTCAGCTCTTAGAATATTATTCAAAACAAAAGATCCAATAATAATCGGAAAACCAGGAATAATATAATAAGCATAATCTAAAGCAAAAGGCATTACTGTTTCAGTAGATCCAAGTAAATATAAAATTGGTTTTAAAAATAACAAACTAACAATTGAAATAATTAAACCAATTACAATCGCAATATAAAAAGATGAAGAACCATACTTTTGGGCCTCCTCATCCTTCTTTTCACCAAGATAAGAAGAAATTAAATTTCCTCCACCCATTCCAAACATAAAACCAATTGCCTGTATTAAAAACATTAACGGGAAAATAACACCAACAGCAGCACTAGCACTAGTATCTATTGAGATAACAAAATATGTATCAGCAATATTATATAAAGAAGTAATAAGCATACTAATAGTAGTAGGTATTCCCAACTTAGCAACCAATTTATATGTTGAACCAGTTGTCATTTTATTAAATTGTTCTTGTTCTTTAGTCATTATAGCAATCCTTTAAATATAATAGTAGCTATTAAATAATAAACAACAATAGCAATAATATCAATAATAGTAGTTATAAAAGGTCCACTTGCAGTAGCAGGATCCACTTTAATCTTATAAAAGAAAATAGGAATCAAAGAACCGACAATATTAGAGAACAATAATCCAATAAATGTACTAATTCCAATGCTTAAAGAAACAAGCACAATATCAATATCAGAAGCTTTAGTAATTAAAAGCATAACATAAGTAATTCCAAAAGAAATAATACCTAACACTAATCCTAATAACATACCAGTAAACATTTCTTTTAAAATATGTTTTATAATACTCAATTTATCCTCAAGCATCTTATTAGAAATAGTTCTAATAGCAATACCTAATGATTGCATTGATGAATTACCAGCCAAACCCAAGACAACAGGTTGGAATAAAACCAAAACAATTAATCCTGGTACATTAAAAATATAATCAAAGAAAGAACTAATTATTGGAACAAATAAGTCACAAACAAGCAAAATTGATAACCATGGGATACGTTTTAAAATAGATTCAATAAATGTATCTGATTTATCAATATCACTAGTCAAACCGGCTAATCTCGCATAATCCTCTTTCGCTTCATCAACAACACTTTCCATGGCATCATCAACAGTAATAATACCCCTTAATATACCATATTCTAAGACAGGTAAATCAAAAATATCATATTCATTGATAATACGAGTTGCATCTTCAACGTCAGTATCAACATCAACGCTCTTGAAATTGATATCCATTATATCATCTACTAAACATGGTGATTTAGTAATAATTAATTTCTTTAAATCAATAGTACCTTTTAAATTTTCATTCTCATCAATAACAAAAATTGTATTGATACTTTCAACATTAGGAGCATTACTAACAAGATTCTTCATAGCAACTTTAATATCATTACCCATAAGAACAGAAATATAATGCGTATTCATAACAGAACCAGCAGTATATTCTTCATACTTTTCAAGTTCTAAATAATCATCACGAACATCTTTATCCAACAGTTGAATAAGATCTTCTTTATATTCATCTTCTGCCTCATTCAAAATGTCAGCAGCATCATCAGGCTCCATCTCATTAATAATCTTAGCGGCACTTTGATCATCAATTTCAGACATTAATTCAACAGCTAAATCTTCATCTAAATATGAGAATATTGAAGCCAACTCTTCATGATTAAATAACTTATATAAATCTTGACGTTTTTCACTGCTTACTTTACTAAATAACTCTGCTAAATCATATTCATGTAAGCCCAAAATTTCATCTTTGACAGATTCAATACTATTATTATCATTAATAAAATTGATTAATTCTTCGATACTCATAATCTAAATCTCCAATCCTAATAATAATATAGCAATTCCAAAATATATCAAAATAGAAATAATATCATTTAAAGTGGATATAAATGGTCCACTAGCAACAGCTGGATCAACCTTAAACTTCTTTAAAATCAAAGGCAAAATAGTAGATATAATACTAGATATTAATAAAGTCAATAATAAAGAAAGACTAATAACAACACTAATCATTAATTTACTATCTTGATTTGGATATCTAAATAATAAGAATAAAAAACAAATACCAAAAGCAAGAATAGACAAAATAAAACTATTTATTAAATTTATTCTAAACTCATTAAATATATGTTTAACTTCATGTTTCTTATTTTCAAACTCACCACTAGACATTTTTTGAATAGTAACAGCAAGAGATTGAGTACCAATATTACCAGCCATATCAAGTAACATAGTTTGAAAAAAAGCTAAAACTAAAACTTGATTAATAGCCTCTTCAAAAATCTTAGTTACATTGGTAATTAATATACTTAATACTAAAAGCATTAATAACCAAGGCAATCTCTTTAGAAATATTTTAAAAATATTATCATCTTTTTCAACTGTATTAATAGCCATCATTTGCTTATAATCTTTTTTCATACCCTCAATGATAGATTCAAAAGCATCATCAATTGTAATAACACCAACCATTTTATCGCCATCTAATACAGGTAAAGCATAAATATCATAATTATTAACTAAATTATTAACATCGTCTAAATGATCATCAACATTACATGAAGTAATATTTGTATCCATCAAATCCTTAATTTGCATTGGACTTCTAGCAATAATTAAATCCTTCAAACTAACAATTCCAATCAATTTCTCATTATCAAGAACAAACAATGGATCAATAATTTCACTCTCACCAGCACATCTAATCATAGTTTTCATGGCATCTTTAACATCCATATCACTACTTATAGAAATGTAGTTATTATTCATAATAGAACCAGCTTGATTCTCATTATATTCAATTAATTCCTTAACATCTTCATCAAGGTTATTGACAATTTCACTATTATCATCAATCTCATTAATAATATCAACAGCATCATCACTATCCATATTATTTAAAATCTTACTAGATTTTTCAACAGGTAATAAAGATAATAATTCAGCAGCCTCTTCATCATCAAAATATGAGATAATATCAGCTAATATTTCATTAGGAATAACATTAATTAACTCTTGCTTCTGATTTTCATCTAAAGTTTCAAAAACTTTATATAAATCAAGAGGGTGAATGGAGGACACATTTTTAATAAAATCATCATTCTTGATATTACTCAATATCAATTCTTTTAATTCATCAATAGAATTATATTTAAAAACACTCATAATGTACCTCCTTATTACTTATATATTATACCATATTTAACCTTTTTTTGAAACAAAAAAAATCTATAGTTAAACTATAGATTACATTTTAAAAACTAAAAACTCTTTATCCGTATTTTCAACACTATTAACTATTTCTAAATAAATAAATTTATCATCTGTGTCACCTTTAAGTTCAATAATATCAATAACACGACATTTCATATTAACACGAGCACCATTAATTAAAATAGCACTTTCATCTTCTCTATAATCAATACCATCAAACTTATTCTTTAATAATGAATGTCCATCACCAAAATTATTACAAATACTTTCTTGATCGGAAGCCAGACTTGATACACCAATAATATCACCAACTTCAATATTCTTACCCGTGTCGCTCTGACTACCTAATAACATAGTTACCTTATCATAATCAACCATTTGCGCCCATGCACAAGTCATTCCGAATTTTTTTCCATTTTTATTATAAGCAACAACATTACATCCACAACAAAAAGCAGTAAAACTCATTATAATACCTCCTTTAAATAATTCTCAAGATTTGTTTTAAATAATTCAGTATTAATTCCACCTTTATTTGTTAAAAACACAAACTCAATATCAAGATCATTTATATAACCAAGAATAGTGTTAGTTCCAATAGTATCACCACAATGATATATAATATCATATTTATTAAGAACCTTTTTACATCTTAATCCATAACCATACATTATATCATTACCATTATTATCATAATTAGTCTTAAACATTAGATTATAAGGATAATTATCGATACTTCTTAAATACTTAATCCACTTCTTTAAATCATTAATATTTGAATATATTCCACCATCACCAATTGTTGCACTACACCAATATTGATCTTTCATAACAAGTTTGCCATCACATAAAATATGTCCATATGCGCGGTTATTAATCTTTGTTATACCTTCATAATCAACACAAGTATCAATCATATTAGCTTTTTTAAAAACATTTTCTAACATATACTTGCCTAACTTAACCCCACTCACCTTTTCAATAATCAATCCAAGTAAAACATATGCAGTATTACTATATTGATACTTTTCACCAGGAGTAAAATATGTATTATTAGTACTTCTAATATAATTTAATACATCATTATCACTTACTTGTTTGTCAGTATGTTCCATATCCTCATAATCAAATAAACCGGATGTATGACATAGCATATTACTCACCTTAATATTTTTAGTATATGTAGGCATATTATCAAATAAATCATAAAGGCAATCATCAAGTTTTAACATATTTTTATCAATAAGAGTTAAAATACCATAAGCAATAAACTCTTTTGAAACACTAGCAAGTCTAAAATTAGTCTTTGAATTAATCATCTCAAAACTATTTATATTTTTGAACCCACTAAACTCTTCAACAATAATATCCTTATATTTAAAATATAAAGCATACCCCTGATAACTATCATTAACAATTCCTTTTATTAAAGGAGGCCAATTACTAACAACATTGCATTTATCTATTTTTTCATCATAAGTAGGTGCAATACATGTTTCATCATTATAATATGGAAAATAGAAACTTTCATATTTGATATCAGATAAACTTTCTAAACTTCTTTTAAAATCATTTCTTTTATCAATTGTATTTAAATGACTAAAAACTATTACATCATAACCTTTGTTAATATAATCAATAACTTTCACAGAGTCATAATCATCATCATTCACAACAACTTTATAACTATCGCTTAACGAAAAGTTCTTTATAAAACTAAATATCCCATCTAAATCATTACCTATTAATAAATATATTTTATTCATAATTCCTACCTGAATTTATATTAGCTATACAATTAGACATAGTACTTAGTAATGTAAATGAATTATCTTGTGATAATTCCCAGAACATAATACCACCTAAATTTAAGTTTTGAACCATCCAACATTTAGTCTTAATGCTTTCAGGATTATCATAAGTTATAAATGTTTTACCATCTGTTAAATAATAAGCTTTAGCAACATCATCATATCTTTCAACAAAATTTGGATTTGTTAAAAACTGTAATCTAATTGTAGTATAAGAAATAGTCTTCATGCTATCTGTAGGTTGACCTAATACATTTCCATTTTTATCAACTGGAGTTATTAAATTAGAT
>JAEEJT010000080.1 GCA_016282055.1 Bacilli bacterium | reverse complement strand
TATTCAAACATTCTTATATCATGGTTGTTTGTTTACATATTGTGTATTAACATTAGCTTATAATGAAGAGAAACTTGATATTAGAAGAATATACGTTGATTTCTTCTTTATTATTGGAATTATTTTATGGGCTTCATTAGGTAATGCTTTATATACTAATGAAAATTCACATTATGATTGGTTCTTTATTACAGGATCAACATTCCCATTTGTACCAACAAAGCTTATGCCATTAGTTGTTTTAGGATGTGTATTTGGTATGTGCCTTATTATTTATGGCATATATTATGGTATTAGAAGAATACTAGTTGGTGTTCAAGAAAAGAAAGATGTTAAATCTTATGAGTAAGAGGTAAAGAAATTTACCTCTTTTTTGTTGATTATTTCCCATTTATATGATAATCTAATATATATAGAGGTGTTAATATGGGAAAATTTGATAACCGCAGAGATTTTGATATTGATACAAAATTTGATATGAAGAAGAAGCCTCAAAAACAAAAATGGTATTTGCATTGGTTAATTAATATACTTTGCCTACCTACTTTTAATTCTAAAAGACATAAGGTTAAAAAGATTAACTTAGACGGTTTAAAACCACCATACTTATTATTATGTAATCATAATTCATTTATTGATTTTAAGATTGCAACAAAAGCAACTTATCCATATAAATCAAATTATGTTGTTGCACTTGATGGTTTTATTAAAAGAGAAGGTTTGTTAAGAGATATTGGATGTATTTGTAAAAGAAAGTTTACTAATGATACACAACTTGTTCGTCATATGTTATATGCATTAAAAAATTTTGATCAAATAATGATGGTGTTTCCAGAAGCTAGATATAGTTTGTGTGGAACTAGTTCAATGTTGCCTAAATCTTTAGGTAAGTTTATTAAACTTGCTAAAGTTCCTGTTTGTGTATTAATTGCTCATGGTAATCATTTATCAGAGCCTTTCTGGCATCAACAAAAAAATAATATTCCAACTCAAGCAACTATTAAAAAGATATATGATGCTTATGAACTTGAAACTATTAGTGTTGATGAAATAAATGAGAGATTAAAAAAAGAATTTGAATATGATGATTTTAAATGGCAACAAGAAAATAAGATTTTAATTGATAAGAAAAATAGAGCTGAAGGATTACATAGAATTTTATATAAGTGTCCTCATTGTAATAAAGAATTTAATATGGAGTCAACAGGATCTAAGTTAATATGTCCTGATTGTGGTAGTATTTATACATTAACTGAGTACGGTGAGATTAAATCTATTAATAGAGATTCTCTATTCCATCATATACCTGATTGGTTTGAATGGGAAAGAAAAGAAGTACTTAAAGAAATCAAAAAAGGTACTTATAAAATTGAAGATGATGTAATGGTTGATACTCTTGCAAATTCTAAAGGTTTTGTTAATCTTGGTAAAGGTCATTTAGTTCATGATTGTAATGGATTTGTTTTTGAATATTTTGTTAATGGTGCTAAAAAGATTATTGTAAAAGAACCTTTATCTATGTTTGGTTGTCATATAGAGTATAATTATAATTCTAAAGGTGATTGTATTGAAATATCAACACTAGATGATACTTTTTATTTATACTTTATTAATAAGAAAAATGTTGTTACTAAGATTCATTTTGCAACTGAAGAGTTATACAAATTAAATAGTAAAGATAATTATTAATATAGGTTGGCTAGTGCTGACCTATATTTTTATTTTCTTTTTAACAAAAAAGTGGTATAATATATTAAATAATTTGGAAGGTAAAAATCTATGGATAAGATTAAGCAACTATTTAAATTATTCTTTACTTTTTTTAAGATAGGTCTTTTTACTTTTGGTGGTGGTCTTGCTATGATTCCACTAATTTCAAAGACTTGTGTTGAAAAAAATAAGTGGATTACAGATGATGAAATGATTAATATGATTGCAATTAGTGAGTCTACTCCTGGAGTAATTGCTGTTAATATGGCAACATATATAGGTCATAAGTTGTTAGGTTTTTTAGGTAGTTTATTTGCTACCATTGGTGTTATATTGCCTTCTATAATTATTATTTGTATAGTGTCTTATTTTTATAACGAGTTTATTACTATTAAATATGTTAACTATGCTTTTTTTGGAATAAAAGCATGTGTTGGTATATTAGTATTAAATTCAGGTATTAAAATCATTAAAAAATGTAAGAAGAATATTTTTAGTTTAGTTTTATTTATACTTACTATTTGTTTGACTTTTGTTTTTGATAAGACAGTATTTATTATACTTGGTGGTTTAGCATTAGGTATTATTTATTATTCCATTGAAGAGCACATTAAAAATAAGAAAGAAGGTAATTTGAAATGAATTATCTAATATTATTTTTCTTATTTTTCTGTATTGGTTTGTTTACTATTGGTGGTGGATATGCAATGATACCAATGATCAAAAGTTTGGTTATTGGTTATGGATATTTAACTACTGATGTATTAACTGATTTTATTGCTATTAGTGAATCGACTCCTGGTCCTTTCGCTGTTAAT
>JAEEJT010000079.1 GCA_016282055.1 Bacilli bacterium | reverse complement strand
ACTCATTTCAGGATTTGCAAATAATGCTAGTGGTTTAAGTGGTGTATTAAGTGCTTTAGGTGTTTCAACAAAAGCAACAACAGTTAAGAGAGGCGGAGGCTTATCTTCAGGTTTAACTAATACATTATCTCAAATGAGTTATATAGGTAATACTGCTGGAAGTGATGTTTATGATTCATCAATGGCTTCAGCTGAAAACCAAAAGAATGAATTAGCTGTTCAAGCTAAAGAAGACCAAGGCGATGAAGGTGAAGACGTTAAATTAGCTGACGTTAATAATACAGCTATTCAAATTCTAGAATTATTACAAACAGTTATGTCAGGTGGAGCTGTAACAGTTGCATTTGATAATTCAGTTAACGGATGAAATAGAGGTTAGTTATGATTAGATTTAATGATAATAACATATATGTAGGATATATAAAACAACTTTTATCCAAGTTCAATCTACCAACTGTTAAATGTTACACAGAAGATTCTAATTTGTGTGATGGTCTTTTATATATAAAAGATAATTATATTCAAAAGTATAATACAGAGAAGAAATCATTTACTCCTGTTATTCCTTATACTTTTAATCAATCAATATTAAATTACACAAAGAATTTAAAAATTACAAATAATTTATACGATTCACATACACATGAATATTTAGGTGAATATTTAAGATTTATTAGAGATTATAAAAAAGTAAATCTAATGTCTATGTATAATTGTTTTAGTAATAAAATTATTTCTTCTTTATTTATAAATGTAGGAAATAATATAGAATTTAAGACAGAGAATTCAACACACAAAGTTTATGCTTTCCCTGTTAAATTCTTTAAAACATATACACTTGCAATTTCTTCATTAGAACCAGTTGAAATTGTTTGTGGTTTTTACACTAAATCATTTTTAGATAGCACAAACATTAGTGATGTAAATGTTCAAGCTTTAACCTATACAAAAATTAATCAAATGTCATTTAAACAACCTCAATTATTTGAAAAGTTAAATAATGAAATATTTAATAATAAAACATTATTAGAACACGAAAAAGATTTGAAAATGTTTATTAAACTTCCATTAAGTAACAATAGCTCTATTGTTGTTTTAGAAGGAACATACTTAAACACAAATAATAAATCAGTAAATAGTAAAACTAACAAGTTAGAAAATTCTTCTATGGTAGTTAACTATAAGAAACAAGAAAAATATTTAGACCCAATTACAGTTAATAATGTTAAATATCCTTATAAGTATGTTGCTTATGATGAAACTACAGGTGAAAATATTACAGCTTATCAATATTATAGTAACGCTGTAGATAGTGATAATTTAAATGACATTCAATATTTAAGTAGTTTACAATTACTTGAATTAAATTCAAATACTTCAAATCCTTTTGCAAACAGATTAATGGAATACTTATCTGATAATTCAATTACAAAAATTGAAATAATTCCTGATAATATTGAAAGAATGCAAAGAGAGTTAATTAGAAGAAAAGAAGAAGGTTTTAGAAAGGATATTCCAGTTTATACAGACAGACAAATCACTTCTTATACAACAGGATATACTCAAACCGGAATTAGTAACTTCAAATATAAAGGTATTTGAGAAGATAGATATAAAGCAGTATTATATGATATTGCTAAAGAAACAGGTTTATTAGATAATACCTTTGATACTATTGGTTATTTAGATAAAGATATTGAAACTAAACTTGGAAGTGATTTTGATATTTATAGTAAGGAGTAATTTATGGCTAGCACACGTTGATATACATTACCAGAAAACTATATTTATATCTCACATTTAGGAGAAAATGGAGAATACTTTATTTTACCAAACTTCCCAGATTCAATTCAAGATAGTATGGGTTCAACATTTGGACAAACAAGCGCATTAAGTAGAAGTGCTCCAGTATTTACATATAGCAATTCAGGTCCAAGACAAATGCAAGTAACATTAAATCTTCATAGAGACTTAATGGAAAGTGTTAATGCTGGTGTTGCTACAGTTGAAGTTGAATTAGGTGATGATTATATTGATACTTTAATTAAGAAATTACAAGCAATAGCAGTTCCTAAATATAACTTAAATAATAAATTAGTTGAACCTCCATTAGTCGCTATAAGATTCTCAAATGAAGTATTTATTAAAGGTGTTGTAAGTGGTGGTGTTACTGTTACATATAATAAACCAATATTAGATGGTGGTAAATATGTTAATGTTACAGTAGCTTTCCAAATATATGAAGTTGACCCATATGATGCTACTACAGTTGAAAAGAATGGTAGCTTTAGAGGCGTAACAAGAGGAATGAGAGCAGGATTCCATTTGGAGGACGATTAATATGGATATATTAAAAGATAAAAATTATAAAAGTTTTAATTATACTTGTCGTTACTCAGGAGTTCCTTACTACTATAATACAGAAGATAAAAAATATATCTTCGGTTTAGGTTCAAATGTTAAGAAAGATATTCCTTATGTTTTACACGAAATTAAAGATACAGATACATTAGATTATCTTGCTTTAAAATATTATAATAATCCTACATATTATTGGATTATTGCTTACTATAATGACATTCAAGATTGCTTTATACAATTATCAGATTACTATAAAGTAATTAAGATTCCAGCCATTACTAGTGTTCAATTTGGAGAAGAACGTTAATGCCAAATATTTCTTTATTAGGCTCATTATCAAGAGTAGAAGTACCTTTTATAAAAGTTACCATTGGTAATTATACTTTTGGTGTGTATCAAAAAACAGGACAAGAAGTTCAAGATACTGATGGTGTTTTCTATGAAGCAGCAAAAATAACTTATCCAAATTATTTACAAAGTTTAACAGTTCAAAAGATTAACGGTCAAGTTAATGAATATACTTTAAACTTAACATATCCAATTAGACCAGGTGATGACCCAAACTTTTTTGAGAAAGTATTTAGTAGTATAAGTAAAACACGTAAGATTATATTTAGTTATGGTGATATAAGTCTTCCTAACTATATTTATAGAGAAGAAGAAGCAATTATTACAGATATTAAATCTAATTTTAATTTAAGAAATGGTACAATTGGATATGTTGTTCAAGCAGTTTCTTGTGCAAAATTAGGAACATCAGGTTGTTTCACATTTGCTTATGATGGTTCTAGATTATATAAACCAAGTGAAGAAATTAAAAAGATATTAAATAATCCAATATATGGATTAAAAGATTTATTCTATGGTATGGTTAATGAAGATTCTGTTAATAGACTAAATCTAATTCCAGGAAATGATAAATTAGTTCGTTTAATTTCTAATGAAAATATTTCTCCTTTAGAAGAAATAATTTATTTAGTATCTTGTATGGTTCCAGAAACAAGTGATTTTCCACCTTT
>JAEEJT010000078.1 GCA_016282055.1 Bacilli bacterium | reverse complement strand
TTCGTGGTACACCAATGGTTGTACAATTATTAATTTGCCACTTTGTATTATTCCCAATATTAGGTATATCTTTTAATAATATTGCTATTACAAATAAATTTTATATTGAAGGAAATGTTTTTGAAGCTATTATTGTATTCTCTTTAAATAGTGGAGCTTATGTTAGTGAAATTATGCGTGGTGGAATTAATTCTGTTAATAAAGGTCAGCTTGAAGCAGGACGTGCTCTTGGTTTAAGTTATCCTGTCTCAATGGTTAAAATTATTATTCCTCAAGCGTTTAAGAATGTATTACCTACATTAGGTAATGAATTTATTGCATTAATTAAAGAAACATCTGTTGTTACTTTTATAGCAGTAACAGATTTAACTAAAGCATTTCAAACTATAGTATCAGGAAGTTATATTGTAATTATTCCATACTTAATGCTTGGACTAATTTATTTAATATTAGTTTTATTTATTTCAATGTTAATAAAATTACTTGAAAAGAAAGTTAAAAAGGCGTAGGAGGTATAGAATGAATTTTGATAATAAAGAACCTCTTTTAAAGATTATTAATCTATCTAAAAGCTTTGGTAACTTACAGGTTTTAAATGGAATTACTGATAATATTTATGAAGGCGAAAAAGTAGTTATAATTGGTCCATCTGGTGGTGGAAAATCTACATTTTTAAGATGTTTAAATGTTATGGATGACCCAACTAGTGGTCAAATCTTATTCTTAGGAAAAGATTTAACAGATTTTAAAATAGACATTAATTATTGTAGAAGAAATATTGGAATGGTTTTTCAACAATTTAATTTATTTAATAATCTTACTGTTTTGAAAAATATAATGTTAGCTCCTGTTATTGTTGGTAAACAAAGATTAAAAGAAGCTAATAGTAATAATAAAAAGATTAAAAAGTATAATGCTAATCTTGAAGCTAATAAAGATAAGATTTATGCTAAAATTGATAAATTAAAAGAAGAAAATTTTAAGATTATAAATAAGACAAAACCTTTATTGGATGATGTAATTAAAGAATGGGATAAAACAAAAGTTATTGTTGAAAAAAATGGAAAAGAATTTGTTACATATAATAAGAAATTGACAAAAATCAAAAATAAACTTTCTATAAAAATTGAAAATGCAGAAAGAAAAATAGATCGTTTAGTATATCCAAAACCACTTGAACATATTGATTATCCATATAAAAATATTAAAGAGATAAAAGAAGCTGCATATAATAATGCAATACAATTATTAAAACGTATTGGCTTAGAAAGTAAAAAAGATGTTTATCCATCTACTTTATCTGGTGGGCAACAACAAAGAATTGCTATAGTAAGAGCTTTAGCAATGAATCCTAAAGTAATGTTATTTGATGAACCAACTAGTGCATTAGATCCTGAAATGGTTGGTGAAGTATTACAATTAATTAAGGATATTGCTGATTCTGGTATGACTATGGTTATTGTTACTCATGAAATGGGATTTGCAAAAGAAGTAGGAACTAGAATTATGTTTATGGATCAAGGGGTTATTGCTGAACAAGGAACTCCTGATGAAGTATTTAATAATCCTAAAAGTGCTAGACTTAAAGAATTTTTAAGTAAAGTATTATAGATAATATTAAACCACTTAGTTATTCTAAGTGGTTTTTAATTATATACAAATATCAATCTTTTTGATATAATAGTAATGAGGTAATATTATGATTATTAATACATTGGATAAACAACTTAATAATTTTAGAGATAGCAAGTTTGTTATTATTAAATCTAATGTTAAAATAGATATAATTAATAATCTATTTGATGGATTAGTTAGTGATTTTTATATTTATCAATTTGATTCTTATTATATTATTTTATATAAATCTAAAGAGTTTATTGAATTTAATTATATTTATTTATCAATGGTTGAAGATTTTGGTGAAAATATATCATTATTTGATGGATTTAGAGTAAAGGATATAGAATCATTAAATAGATTTTTAGATATTTTTTTTAAATATGATAATATTTTTTACGGATATATGAAAGTTACTGATTTTATTTTAAAATCTAATTTTGATTCTATTGATATATATAAAGATATATTATTATATAAATATGATGATAGTTTTATCAAAATAATTTATTCTCTTTTTAATAATGATTTAAATGTAAGTAAAACAAGTAATGCATCTTTTATTCATAGAAATACTTTAAATAATAAAATTAAAGAGTTTTATGAGGATACTAATATATTACTTACTAAGTTTAATGATGCACTTTGTCTATATATGATATTAAAATGACATTTTAGATATCTAAAATGTTTTTTTTGTGCAATTTGCACATTGAATATATTTAATAATAAAGTTATAATTGTACTGTACAAGAATAAATTTAATAAGGAGTTTTTATGGCTACAGTTACATTAACTAACATTAATAAAGTTTATGATGGCAATGTACATGCTGTTACAGACTTTAATTTAAAAATTAAAGATAAAGAATTTATCGTTTTCGTTGGTCCATCTGGATGTGGTAAAACTACTACATTAAGAATGGTTGCTGGTCTTGAGGATATTTCAAGTGGTGAATTAAGAATCGATGGAGAAATCGTTAATGATGTTGCTCCAAAAGATAGAAATATCGCCATGGTTTTCCAAAGCTATGCTTTGTATCCACATATGACTGTTTATGATAACATGGCATTTGGTTTAAAATTAAGAAAGTTCCCAAGAGATGAAATTGATAGAAGAGTTCAAAACGCTGCTGAAATCTTAGGTTTAAAACCATATCTTGATCGTCGTCCAAAGGCATTATCAGGTGGCCAAAAACAACGTGTTGCTTTAGGTAGAGCTATCGTACGTGATGCTAAAGT
>JAEEJT010000077.1 GCA_016282055.1 Bacilli bacterium | reverse complement strand
TCCACCATCACCAATAGTAGCACTACACCAATATTGATCCTTCATAACAATACTTCCATCATCTTTTAACAAATGTCCATATGCTCTATGAGGTATCTTTGTAATACCTTGATAATTCACATAAGTATCATTTAAACCAGCTGGTTTAAATACCACTTCTTCCATATATTTATCAAGTTTCATTCCACTTATATCTTCAATAATGTCTGCCATTAACACATAAGCAGTATTACTATATTGATATTTAGTACCTGGTTCAAAATATGTACCATCAGTTTGAACTAAAAAATCAATTATTTCTCTATCTAATACTTGAGGAGCATCTTCTTCATGTTCCCAGTCCTCATAATCATAGATACCACTTGTATGATTAAGTAAATTAATTAATTTGATTTTTTCAAAATATTTAGGAAACTGTGGATACAAATCTCTAATGCAAGTATCAAAAGATAATTTGCCTTTTAATACAAGATTTATTATTCCACAAGCAATAAATTGTTTTGAAACTGATGCAAGTCTAAAATGTGAATCTAATGTTATTTCTTCCTTTTTTTCATCATCAATATTTAAGACATTCTTGCATTCAGAATATTCAAAATCGTTGAACTTAAAATACATTGCATATCCTTGTTTATCACTTCTTATAACACTTTTTTTAATTAAATCGATGTAATCCATATTATTCATATTATGTTTATTTCCTTTATCATTAATTATTCATATTATTTTATAAACGCGAATTTAGGGCCAATAATGGCCCTAAAACTATAAAATATTTATTAATTTGCTTGATTTTGATATTTTTCTAATTCTTCTTTTAATTCAGCGATTTGAGCTTTTAATTCTCTATTTTCACTTTCTAATTCTTTAACCTTTGTTTCTAATGTTAAATTAGCTTCATCCTTCTTAGATAATTCATCATCATTTTCATCCATTCTAACTTTCTTTGCTAAAATGTTACAAACGCACATCATAGCAAATACAATTAAGCATAAAATTCCGAATAATGTTTGAACTGTTCCATTTTTTAATACATTCCATCCTAAAATTAAAGCAAATAAAACAAAATCAATAATACAAATACCAGCAAAGTAACTATACTTTAAAGCTAAATAATTGCTTCCAAGCTTAGCATTTGTGGTAACAATCATTGTAAAGAAACAAGCAGTGATAGAAATAATTCCAATAACCTTACCTAATACTTCTGGCAATTTGAAATTAGCCCAGAATATAATTAAAGCTAAAACACTAGCAATTCCTAATAGTCCTAGTGAAATCAAAGATAAAACTCTTGTCTTAGGAAATACTTCAAATGCACTATTTGCAAAGAAACTAGCAGCTGATATTACAGCACAAGTTAATAAAATACTTCTCAATAAATAATTTTCAAAGAAATCTTTAATAAAGATTGCACTAATCAATAATAATGCAGTAAGAGAAACTGTAACAATAGAAACTCTTAATAAATTTGATCTTACTTTCTTAATACTTTCTAATTTCATAATAATCTCCTTCTTATTAATATATTATATTTTTCTAAGTTATTTTTTATTTATCAGGCTTAACACCATCATAGAAATAATCTTCAGTATTTACTTTATAGAATTTATTTGGATCAGCTCCATAATCTTTATAACAATTCTTATAAGTATAAGTCCAAGATCCATCATTTTTAATATTAAAGACTACTGCACCTCTTTGTATGCCATATTCATTTATTCCATTGTATGCCAGGTTATCCAAAGAATAGCTATACATCAATTTAACACCCTTGTATTCCACAACAGCATTATTAACATGATCATGTCCACACATCATTGCTTCCATTGAATCAATTCCATCAGGACCTAATTCTTCAAACAAGTTATCTTGGTCATTTGGATCTACATCAGTCTTATAACAACCTCCATACCAAATTCTACCGCCCATATTTTCATCAATAAGTTCATCCCATACACCACTAATATATTTAGTATTAGCTGTGTCATTGAAATCATTACTACTTAATTCTCTATAAGCAGTTTCAAATTCACCAACTGGAATATGTTCAAAGAAAATAGATTTTACTTTTTCACCATTCTTTTCACTTAAACTGTTAATTGTATTCTTAGCCCATTCAACTTGATTATCATGAACTACATCATATTCCCAATTAATTACAGCAGAAATTGAATTATCAATATAAGCATTTGAATCTATTAACATCAATGCTTTAGTAATCTTACCACTCATGTTTTTCACAAGTATACATTGATTACTTTCACCATAATCATCAAAATTAGATTCAAATATACAATATTTATATTTATCATTTTCATATAGATCAGATATTTGTCTTCTATTATAGAAATCAAATACTTCTGTATCATGATTACCAAATGTGGTAGTCCAATAAACTCCCAATGTTTCAAATATAGAAATTACTTGTCTAGCACCCATTTTATTATTAAATGTGCCTCCACCATGATACATAGGTCCAGGAACGCAGAATGTATTATCACCATTTAAGATAACTAAATCTGGTTTTTCTTTTTGAACCATCGTCATAATTTCATAGACAGTCTTCTTATCTTTTTTGTAACTCCATCTTCCAGCACCAATATGTAAATCAGTTAATTCCATAACCTTTAAATCTCTATCAGTTCTGAAAGTATAAAAACCTTCTTCTTCCTTTGTTGGTACTATTTGTTCATAATCATACTTAACAGCTTCAAAGCTCTTAATATAATTTCTTAATCCAATAGCAACTATTTGAGTATGAATAAATCCAATTAATATTAAGCATAAAAATGCAAACACAACAAAAGATAATATCTTTA
>JAEEJT010000076.1 GCA_016282055.1 Bacilli bacterium | reverse complement strand
TGAAGAAAAGAATTTTGAAATAACTTTAAATGTTGGTGAAGAAAAAGTATTAGATATTAATAATACTTATAAATATGATGCTTTAATAGATGATAAATCGATTATTAGTTTTGAAGGAAACATAATTAAAGCATTAAAGAGTGGCCAAACAAATTTAGTATTAACGACTAATGATAATAAATTATTCAAATATACATATAAAATAATTGTAAAAGAAGAATTAAAAGAACTATCTATCGATTATAAAAATGAAATGAATGTTGGTGATAAACAAACATTTATTGTGAAAGAAAATAATGAAGTCATTAGTGATTATGAATTATTTACTGATAAACAAGATTTAATTAAATTTAATAATCATGAATTAATTGCTTTAAAAGAAGGTAGTGCTAGTATTACAGTCGTTGCAACAATTGATGGAACATCAATTAGAAAAACAGTTTCTATTTTGATTAAAGCAAAAGAAATCGCTAATGAAGAATTAGTTGTATCAATTTCAAATACTTTATATGCTAATCAAACAGTAGCTTTTACTGTTTGTTTAAAAGATGGTACGGAAATTGATGATTTTGAAATGGCTTCATCTAATGAAGATTTACTTGAATGTTATCCAGAAGATAAAGAATTATCGACTTTTGATGCTGGTGAAGTGACTATCACTTTTACCGCAACTGTTGATGGAAAAGAATACAAAAAAGAATTAATTATTAATATATTACCTGAATTAACACTAGAACTTGATATTAGTGATATTATTACAACTGAAAAAATAATTAGTTATAAAGTAACTGTAAAACCTTATGATGTTGAATTAAAAGAATTTAATGTTTCATCTAGTGATAAGAAAATATTTACTGTTAGTGGAAATGAAATAACACCATTAAGTCCTGGAAAAGCATTATTAATTATTGATGGAATATATAATGGGGCTCGTGTTTCCGCGTCAAAACAAATAACTGTTAAAGAATATGTTGCAGATGAAATTTATACTAATCTTGATAATTTCATGATTGTTAATAATACTTTAGCTTTAGATGTTTCAATAAAACCATCTAATAGTGAAGTTAGTGATTTGGTTATTACATCAAGTGATAGTAGTGTTATTTTAGTTTCTGATAAAATATTAACTGCTTTAAAAGTTGGTATTGCAAAAATAACTATTTCCTGTAAGAATAAAGCAACTGATACTACTTTAACAAAAGAAATTGATGTAAATGTTATAAATGTAGAATCAATTGAAATAAAAGTTAGTGAAGAAATATATGTAAATGAAGTCGCAAGTTTTGTTGTTTATGCCAAACCTTCAAATACAATAATTAATCAAAGTTCTCTTAATTTAACATACAAGACAAAGAATGATGGTTTATTGATTAATGATCATGCAATATTTGGTGTAACTGCTGGTAGTAATGAAGTTGAAGTAGAATTATTTTATAGTAAAAGCCTTGCTGCTAGTTCTTTATCAAAATTAAGTGCTAAGGCAAGTGTTTCAGTAATCGAACCAACTTTTCCAATTGAGCGTTTAACTATTTCAACTGGTGCTGGAATGATTGTTGGGGGAAAAGAAGAATTAGTTGTTTCTAAATACCCAGAAAATGGTATTGGTGATGTAGAAATAACATCAAGCAATAATGAAGTTATTGCGGTTAATGGTACTGAACTTACAGCCTTAAAAGAAGGTAAGAGTGAAATAAAAGTATCATTAGTAGGTAATGATAGTGTTTGTGCAACAATATCAATTACTGTTGTTGCCAAAAAAGATGTAGTAGAAGTAAGTGATGGATTATTTAATGGTGAACCAACACTTGCTCGTTATAAAGAAGAAAGCATTAAAAATTATTATGAATTAATGTGTGGAGTAAAAGAAACTACTTATATTGGTTATACATCTACTAGACTTGATGGTGATGTTGATGGATATAGTGGTATGACTGGTAATATCGTTCATGATGAATATTATGCTCAAAACGTTCATGTATTGGAAGTTCCAAGTCGTAAAGATGTGGTTGTTGTTCCTTGGGCTAATCTTAATAACCATAAATGGAGTCTAACAACAGTTAAAGGATTAATTGGTAATTTTGAAGAACATAATCCAGGATATAAAGTAATTGCGGCAGTTAATGGAGACTTCTTTGATATTAATGCTAATAAGAATTTGCCTTATTCAACAACTGGTGAAAATGTATCGAATGGAGAATTTTATAAAGTATCAAATGATTTTAGCAACATGGGAGGAACAATCGGCTTCACTAATGATGGATCTAATAAAACATTAATTGCTAGTGCAAATACCGGGCCTAAATATAGTGATTATTTTGTACTTGATATTTATGATGAAAATAATAATATTATAAAATCATTCCATGTTTCCGCCTTTAATGATTCACAAACAAGCGAAGATACTTGCTTATATTATGGAACATATAATGATAATAAAGATTATGTTCCAATTACACCAAGTGGAGCTAATACATTTATAGTTGAAAATTCTCTTCTAGCATTACCTAGTAATACTTATGATTTCTATGGTAAAGGTGTTGTTACTACAAAAGAAAATAAAGAACTTAATATCGGTGATTTTGCGATAACTACATCTAATGAAGAATTATTACAATATCTAAAAGTTGGATCTTTAGTTCGTGTTCAAAGAGTATTTGTT
>JAEEJT010000075.1 GCA_016282055.1 Bacilli bacterium | reverse complement strand
GAAGAAGATTAAACATATTCACTATCATATTATTTGTGTTTTTATTGGCACTTACTTTTAGTTGTGCAAAACCAAGTGATGGAAACAATAATGGTTTTTCGATTGATGGCTTAAAAGTAAATAAGATTGTAATTGTTAGTAGACATAATATTCGTTCTCCTTTAAGTGGTGGCGGTTCACTTTTATCAGAAGTTACACCTCATGAATGGTTTAACTGGACATCAAACCCAAGTGAATTATCTATTAAAGGTGGAATGCTTGAAGAAAAAATGGGAATGTATTTTCGTGATTATTTGAAAAGTATTGAATTATATAAAGACGATGAATCATTTATAAATCACTTAAGAATATATACTAATGCAAAACAGAGAACAATTGAAACAGGAAAACATTTTGCGTTGGGATTACTTTCTGGAGAAAAAACCAATATTGAAACTCATGCTGAATATGATACGATGGATCCGGTATTTAATCCTCAATTAACATTTGTATCGGAATCATATAAGATTGATGCATTAAATGAAATAAAGAATATGTTTAATGATGAGATAAACAATTTAGATTATAATTATGGATTATTAACTGACTTAATAGATTTTAAAGAATCTAATGCTTACAAGAATGGAACTATTACTAGTTTTGATCCTAATGATTTAGAAATTAATTTAAATCAATTTGCGGAACCATCAATGAAAGGATCACTTAAAACAGCTTGTAGTATTAGTGATGCCCTAGTTTTACAGTTTTACGAAGAGATAGATGATTATAAAGCTGCATTTAATAAGAATATAAATATAGATTATTGGAAAGATGTATCGTATATCAAAGATTTATATGGTGATGTTTTATTCACATCTCCACTTATATCACATAATGTCGCGAATCCATTATTAAAAGAAATAAAGAAAGAATTAAATAATGATAATTATTTATCATTTCTTTGTGGTCATGATTCTAATATAGGAAGTGTATTAAGTAGCTTAAATGTAAAGCCATATAAGCTCGATAACGCAATAGAAGGTAAGACACCAATTGGATGTAAGATTACTATAGTGTCTTACGTTGATAATGATAATAATGAATATTATGGTATTTATTTAGTATATCAATCTATTGATGAATTACGTAATGTGACTAATCTTTCATTAGATAATCCCCCAATGATAGTGCAATTATATTTTAATAATATTGATATATTAGATAATGGTTTATATCAAAAAGAAGAATTTTTAAATTTAATAGATGATAATATTAATGAATATGAAAGAATAGTTAATAAATATAATAATTAAGATTTTATGGTGATTATATGTTTATAACAATTAATATTTATTATTCTGGTAAAGATGGAAGCGCGAGAAAATTTGCGGTTGAAATGATGAATAAAGGAATTGTGGAAAAGATTCGTGCTGAAGAAGGAAATGTACGATACGAATATTTTTATCCTCTTGAGGATAGTGAAACAGTACTTTTAATTGATAGTTGGAAAAGTCAAGAGGCGCTAGATGCACACCATGCTTCGCCAATGATGAAAGAAATTACTGAATTACGTGAAAAATATGATCTTCATATGAGAGTAGAAAGATATATTTCTCACGAAAATAAAGATGATGAAAAATATATAAGGAGATAATGAAAGGGATTAAACGGAGCATAATTGCTCCGTTTTTCTTTTCTTAAATAATTTTTATGAAAAAGTATTGACAAAATATGTCGCACGCGATATAATATAAGTGGTTATGGAGGAAATTATGAAAACAGCAATAAGATATTATACAAAAAGCAAAAAAGGTAATACTAAAAAAATAGCAGATTTCGTATCAAATGAAATTAGTGTATCTGCATTTGATGTTAGTATTGATTTGGAAGAAGAAGTTGAAAAGTTGCTATTAATAAATGCAATGTACGCTGCTGATATTGATAATGAAATTAAATTGTTTCTAGAAAGAAATGCTGGAAAGATAAAGGAAGTTATCAATATTAATAGTGCAGCAACTGGTAAATCAACATATAAACAAGTTAAAAAAGTTTGTGATAAATTGAATATCAAATTATCAGATAAGGAGTTTCATACTGTCGCTTCTTGGATATTCATTAATAAAGGTCGTCCAAATGAAGATGATTTTAATAGACTTAAAGATTTCTTGAGAGGACTTGATATCAATGGATAAATATGATTCGCTATTATTAAAGAACCAATTATGTTTTCCAACATATGCGGTTAGTAATAAGATATTAAGAAAATATCAACCATTATTAAGTAAGTTAGATCTAACTTATACGCAATATGTAGTTATGATGGTAATGTGGGAAAAGAAAAAGGTTAATGAGAAAGAGCTATGTGAGACACTCCATTTACAGACCAATACAGTTGCCCCACTAATTAGAAGACTTAAAGAAAAAGGATTTATATCAATTGAAAAAGATAAAGAAGATAAGAGAAATCTTGTTATTACTTTAACTGATGCTGGTGAAAAATTAAAAGAAAAAGCTGTTGATGTTCCTAAATCAATAGTTAGTGAATTTAATTTGACTGAAGAAGAAGCAAAGATTTTATATAAAATACTTTATAAAATTTTAGATTATGAAAAGGAGAATAATAATGAAAGTATATGATTTTAATGTATTAAGCCAAAATGGTGAAGAAGTAAGTTTAAGTAAATATGAAGGAAAAGTATTGTTAATAGTTAATACTGCAACCAAGTGTGGTTTTACACCTCAATACGATGCTTTAGAAGCAATGTATGAAGAATTAAATGAAAAAGGATTTGAAATTTTAGATTTTCCATGTGATCAATTTTTCCATCAAGCACCGGGAACAGATGAAGAAATTAATCAAGTTTGTAGTTTAAGATTCAATACTAAATTTACAAGATTTAAAAAATGTGAAGTTAGAGGCGATAAAGCTATTCCTTTATATAAGTGGTTAATTACACAAAATGAAAAAGGAAAAGCTAAAGCTATTAAATGGAATTTTACTAAGTTCTTAATCAATAAAGAAGGGGATGTTGTGGCTAGATTTGAGCCAACTGCTAAACCTGAAAGCTTTATTGATAAAGTAAAAGAAGAATTAGATAAATAAGATAGAGAGAAGAAAAATGAAAAAATATGATGTTATATTTATTGGTAGTGGTCATGCTTGTTGGCATGGAACATTAATTCTTAAATTGCAAGGCAAGAGTGTTGCTTTAGTTGAAAAAGAATTATTAGGTGGAACTTGTACTAATTATGGTTGTGATGCCAAAATTTTATTGGATTCACCAATTGAACTTAAAGAAGCATTAGATAGATATCAAAATATAGGTTTAGCTAAACAAGCAGAAATTGACTGGAATAATTTAATGCAATATAAGAAAGGCGTTATTGGTTTTATGCCAAATGCATTAGATGGATTATTTAAGCAATTTGGATTTGATGTTATCCGTGGTAGAGCTGAATTTGTGGATAAGAATACAATTGATGTTAATGGCGAAAAATATAACG
>JAEEJT010000074.1 GCA_016282055.1 Bacilli bacterium | reverse complement strand
GGAGCTGATGAGATTGTTTATCCTGAAAAGCAATTAGCATCATGGATGGCTATTAGATATAGTTCTGATAATGTTCTTGATTATATTGAACTTGATGATGATTGTTCAATTCTTGAAGTTTCTGTTCCTAAAGCCTGGTTAAATAAGAGTATTATCCAAATTGATATTCGTAAAAAATATAATGTTAATATTATTGCAATAAAGGAAAATGGAGTTCTTAATGCTTCTGTTAAACCTGATACTGTTTTAACTAAAGATCAAACTTTACTTGTTTTAGGTGATTATAAAGCATTAAAGAAGTGCTTTGATATTTAATTAATTAGGAGATTTTATTCTCCTAATTTTTATTTTTAGCAAAAATTAGCACAAAGGTGTTGACAGTGCTAATTTTTAGTGATATAATAATAAATGTAAATAAAGTTTGAAGTTTGGAGGTAATTTATATGTTAACTAATAGACAAAAACTTATTTTAAAAGCTATTGTCGAAGAATATGTTAAAACTAATGAACCTGTTGGCTCAAAGACTTTAATTGAAAGACCTGAATTTATGCTTAATTATTCATCAGCAACAATTCGTAATGAAATGATGGAACTTGAGGAAATGGGTTATTTATTAAAAACTCATACATCAAGTGGTAGAATTCCTTCTGATGAGGGTTATCGTTTCTATGTTAAGGAAGCATTATATGAAAAAGAATTTAATAATGAAGATTATGAATTTAATTTTCCTGATGTTGATGAGATTATTGAACATAACATGTTGAGTAGAGAACAAGCTATTAAAGAAAGTGTATCTTTAATATCTAAATTTACAAATTATACATCAATTGTTATGGGACCAAGTGCATTAAATGCACGTATTCGTAAATTACAATTTGTATCTATTAGTGGTAGATATGCTGTTGTATTAATGGTTACTGATAAAGGTGATGTTGAAAGTAAAAAGATTATTGTTCCAGAAACTCTTTCTCCAAGTGAGATTGAAAAGATTATTAATTTCTTGAATGAAGCATTATATGATTGTCCTATTAGTAAGATTGATGAAAGAATGAAAGAAATTATTAAGAATAATAATATAAGAGATTTTATTTCTTATTACGATGAGTTAATTGGTGCTTTTATTGAAACATTTACTAAGATGGCTAAAGATGATTATTTCTTAACAGGACAAAACAAATTAATTAATTTTCCTGAATTCCAAGATTTAGAGAAAATTCAAGATTTAATGCTTGCTATTGAAAATCAAGAAGTAACAAATGCTATTGTTAAAGAAATGAATACTGGATTAAGTGTTAAGATTGGTAATGATAATACAATTCAATGTATGAAAGATTGTAGTGTTATAACTGTTCCATATGAGGATGGTAATGGTAATTATGGTAAGATTGCTGTAATTGGACCTACAAGAATGGAATATAATAAGATTATTCCTTTACTTGAATACATTGCAAATTCAATAAAGAAAATATAGGAGAAAGTTATGGATAACAATAGATATAGAGAAGAAGAAAAAGAAGATATTATTCGTGAACTAGAAGAAAACGAAAATAAAGAAAACTCTGAAAAACTTAGTAAAAAAGAAAAAAAGAATGAAAAGAAAATTGAAGAGTTATTAAAAGAAATAGAAACATTAAAGAAAGAAAATGAAGAAACTAAGAAAAAGTATCTATCAAGTCTTGCTGAATGTGAAAATTTCAAAAAACGTGTTGAAGAAGAAAGAGTTCGTGAAAGAAAATATTCTAGTCAAAGATTACTTGAAAAGATAATGGGTCCTATTGATATATTATCTCAAGCATCTAATATGAAAACTGATAATGATGTTTTAAAAAATTTCTTAATTGGTTTTCAAATGATTGATTCTCAAATACACAATATTCTTGAAGAAGAAGGTGTTAAGAAAATTGTTGTTGAGAAAATGTTTGATCCTAGATTTCATCATGCTGTAGAGACTGATTGGAATCCAGAAAAAGAAGAAAATGAGATTTTAGCTGTTTTAAAAGATGGCTATATGTATAAAGATAGAGTTTTATTTGCAACCTTAGTAAAGGTTAATAAAAAGCCAGAAATTAAAGAAGAAAAACAAGAAGAAGAAAATAAATAATATAGGAGGTTATTAATTATGGCAAAAATTATTGGTATTGATTTAGGTACAACAAATTCATGTGTTGCTGTTATGGAAGGTAGCGATGTTAAAGTTATCGCTAATGCTGAAGGGGATAGAACTACACCATCTGTAGTTGCATTTAAAGATGATGAAATCCAAGTTGGTGCTATTGCTAAAAGACAAGCAATTACTAATTTAAATACTGTTTCATCTATTAAGAGAAAAATGGGTACTAATGAAAAGGTTACTATCAATGGTAAAGCTTATACACCTCAAGAAATTAGTGCAATGATTTTACAAAACTTAAAAGCTACTGCTGAAGCTTACTTAGGTAGTAAAGTAACTGATGCTGTTATTACAGTTCCAGCTTATTTTAATGATGCTCAACGTCAAGCAACAAAAGATGCTGGTAGAATTGCTGGTTTAAACGTTAAACGTATCATTAATGAACCAACTGCTGCTGCATTAGCTTATGGTATTGATAAAACTGATAAAGAACAAACTGTTTTAGTATATGACTTAGGTGGTGGTACATTCGATGTATCTATCTTAGAGATTGGCGAAGGTGTACTTGAAGTTTTAGCTACAAGTGGTAACAATAGACTTG
>JAEEJT010000073.1 GCA_016282055.1 Bacilli bacterium | reverse complement strand
TCCAGAAGGAGCTAGAGACTATTTAGTTCCATCTAGAGTTAATCCTGGTAAATTCTATGCTCTACCTCAATCTCCACAACTTTATAAGCAATTATTAATGGTTAGTGGTATGGAAAAATACTATCAAATTACTAAATGCTTTAGAGATGAAGATTTAAGAGCTGATAGACAAATGGAATTTACTCAAATTGATGTTGAGATGAGTTTCGTTGATGAACCTGATATTTATGAAACTATTGAAGGTTTAATTAAAAAGATTATGAAAGATTGCAAAGAAATTGATGTTAAAACTCCATTTGTTCATATTCCTTTTGATGAGTCTATGGATAAATATGGTAATGATAAACCTGATATTAGATTTGGTTTATTACTTCATAATGTTACTGAATTATTTAAAGATAGTGAATTTGGTGTATTTAAAGATGGTATAGCAAATGGTGCTATAATTAAAGGATTAAATGCAAAAGGCGCTAGTAGTAAATATTCAAGAAAAGAAATTGATCGTTTAACAGAAGTTGTTAAGAAACTTAAGGCTAAAGGATTAATGTGGTTGAAATACGAAAATAATGAATTTACTGGTAGTATTAGTAAATTCTTAACTGAAAATAATAAGAAAGATTTAATTAAAGAATTTGATGTTGAAAATGGTGATTTATTATTCTTTGTTTGTGATAAGAAAGAAATAACTAATGCTAGTCTTGCAACATTAAGAAATACTTTAGGTAAAGAATTAAATCTATGTGATCCTAATACATTTATTTATTCTTGGATTACTGATTGGCCATCATTTGAATGGGATGAAGATGAAAACCGTTATGTTGCTGCACATCATCCATTCACTTGCCCTAAAGATGAATTTAAAGATATGCTATTAACACATCCTGAGAAATGTTATTCTAAATGCTTTGACCTTGTTTTAAATGGATTTGAACTTGCTAGTGGATCTATTAGAATCCATGATCAAAAGATGCAATCTGATATGTTTAAAGCAATTGGTTTAAGTGATGAAGAAGTTAAATCTAAGTTTGGTTACTTCGTTGATGCCTTAAAATATGGAACACCTCCACATGGTGGACTTGCAATTGGATTGGATAGACTTGCAATGCTTTTAACAAACTCATCATCAATAAGAGATGTTATAGCATTCCCTAAAACAGCAAATGCTATGTGCCCTATGAGTGGAGCTCCTACTGAAGTAACTGATTTCCAATTAAAAGAGTTACATATTAATGTCACAAAATAAATTATTTCTTAGAACATCTAAGATGTTTAATGAAGAAAGTTATAATAGATTTGTTAATAGCACTGTTTGTGTAGTAGGATTAGGTGGAGTTGGCGGAATTTGTTGTGAAGTTTTAGTGCGAAGTGGATTAGAAAATATTATTATATGTGATTTTGATAAAGTTGATATTACAAATTGTAATAGACAAATTATAGCAACATCTAATAATATTGGTAATTTTAAAGCTTTAGAAATGGAAAAAAGAATTAAAGAAATTAATCCTAATTGTAATGTTATTGTATTAAATGAAAAATTTGATTCTAATTCTAAACTATTTAGTTTTAAAATAGATTATTTAGTTGATTGTATTGATGATGTTAGTAATAAGTTTTTATTAATTAAATCATGTTATGAAAATAATATTCCTTTTATTAGTTCTATGGGAACAGCAAAAAAACTTGATTTAAAGAAACTTAATATAATTGATATTAATCAAACAACATATGATCCTCTTGCTAAAGCTATTAGATACAAACTAAAAACAAATAATCTTAAAATAAAGTTTAAATGTTTATGTAGTACTGAACAACCATTGGATGTAAAAGAAGACTATTTAGCGTCATATATGCCAGTAACATCAACTGCTGGAATAATGATTGCTGATTATGTAATAAAAGAATTAATTAAGGAGAACTAAATGAGAGAAAACTATATTAATTGGGATGATTATTTTATGGGTATTGCTTTATTATCATCTTTGAGAAGTAAAGATCCTAATACACAAGTTGGTGCCTGTATTGTAAGTAATAAAAAAAGAATAATTGGTATTGGTTATAATGGTATGCCAATGGGATGTAGTGATGAAGTATTCCCTTGGGATAATAAAGGTGATTTTCTTGATACAAAATATCCATATGTTGTTCATGCTGAACCTAATGCGATTCTTAATTCCAATTCGAATACTCGTGGATGTACTTTATATGTATCACTATTCCCATGTAATGAATGTGCTAAATTAATCATTCAAAGTGGAATTAAAGAAATTGTTTATATGGATGATAAATATAATGGCACTGAAGGCGATATTGCATCTAAAAAGATGTTAGATGCTGCAGGTGTTAAATATCGTAAAATGAATAAAATCGAGGTTAATTTAAATAAATAATATAAGAAGGAGGATTTTTAATGTTAAAAAATTATTTTATTGATTTATTTAATCGATTTAAACAAAAAAATATAATTTTAAAAGCATTAATAATCCTTTTTATTCTTTTAGAATTATTTATTTGTTTTATATCTTTTTATAAAGTTAATTATATTATTGATACGCCGGGAACTCTAGCCGAAGCTAGTAACACAATTTCAATCGACACAAAAAATGAACGGGGTCATGTTTTAACAGTATCAATAACTGAATACACAAAAGTATCTTTAATTAAATATTGGCTAGCGAAAGCTGATAAAAGAATGGCGGTTGAAGAAATACCTGATAATTACAATGCAAATGATGAATATTATTATTCATATTATGCGAAAAGAGTTTCAATGTATAATGCAATTATTTTTGCTTATAATGAAGCTAAAAAAGTCAATAATGAAGTTAATATTATTTATACTTATAAAGGTTTACTTGTTGCTCAAGTATCAAAAAAAGCCAAAACTACAATCAGTACAGATGATGTAATAACTGAAATTGATGGTAAAACATTC
>JAEEJT010000072.1 GCA_016282055.1 Bacilli bacterium | reverse complement strand
TTGTCTCCTTGTGGAATGTTAGTGTATATTGTTTTATCAAGTTCAGCGTTTAAATATGCAGATTTAATGTCAAGTTGATATAATTTCCATCTTAATATTGAGGCAAATGCTATTATTAATTTTAAACTATCTGAATTGAGGGTAGGAGAGTATGTTAAATCGTAATCAGTTCCATATCTTTGAGAAAATCCTCTTGCTACAAGCCGTGCTTTGTATTTACTTATGTTATTATGTTCATCTCTTTTCTTGGTGAATACCCATTTTGTACTAATAATAGTTTTATTTCTTGGAACTTCTTTGACTACAGTCATAATTTTGTTATTATATAAGTTTCCTAATTCTTCTTTAATAGCTGTTAACCATTGTAACTTATCCTTTCCGTTTATTGCTTGTTCATATGTGATTGGATTATTAAACTCGATTGAATTAACTAAATTATCCTTACTAGTTTCAATTCTTTTGGGATGACCATCATATAAAGAGGTAGCATGTCTTTTCATTGGATGTTCCTTTGCATCATTATCATTTTCAATTTTATTATCTGATGGTTCATTGGTAGGTATTATTGTTACATATTCTTGATCTTCTATTGTGTCATTAAAGTTAATATCCATATCTGATAAATTTGTTTTTGAATCAAGATTATTGTTAATGTTGATATTTTGTGACTCATTATTATTATGGACAAAAGTATTGGAATAAGAATCATTATTATAATTATCTGGAGTATTGTTGTTGTTGATATTTTCTTCGATAATTAAATCGTTTTTAATTTCATTATCAATATTTCTTTCATCTAAAATTTCTTTGTCTGTATATTCGTTAGATATAAATTTATGATCATATATATTTTGATAATTAAATATATTATTCATGGATTTATACTTATCGCTTTTAGATTTTTCTAAATCAAAATTAAATTTATAGTTTGCTGGTACATTTTCCAAAAAGGTTCCATTTTGTACAAGATGTATTCTTTGATTTTCTGTATCCATGGTTATATAACTATTTGAATCAAAATCGATGCCTAAGAAAATACCTTTTCTTGAATTAATTTCAATTTTTGAATTTCTATCTCTTATATTATTATAATAAAATGTGCATCCGAATACTTTTACCTTTGAAAGAGTGACATTTTTGTTGTAAAATATTTCATTAGGTATCAAGTTTGAAATATTACTGTGAGGGGTAATATTATATAAATAATTGGAATAAATAATAGCATATGACCAGAAGTCAAGACTTAATTTGGCCCAATATATTAGTGTCTTGGTTGAATTGATTAATGTCTGGTTATATCTTTCGGCTATTCCGTTGTTTTGGGGATTATAGGGAGTCGAGAATATTTTCTTTACACCCATTTTCTTGCATGTTTTCTTAACTTTAGAATTGTTATATTCCTTTGCATTATCCGATTTGAAGTATTTAATTCTTTCATTAAAGTGGTTGTCTACATATTTTAGAAAATCAATTATGATGTTTGAAGCTTCTGACTTTTTCTTCATTAAGTGTATCCAAGCTTTACGACTATACTCATCAATGAACGTAATTATATATTTAAATCCATCGTTTGAAGCAGGTGTAATTGGTCCCATAATGTCCGAATGAATTACTTCTAAAATTTTATTTGCTTTAGGAGGTGTTTTATTGTGAGGATTGTTTCTTAATTTTGCAACTTTACATTCAAGGCATTTTTCAGGTTTAACTTTATGCAGTTCAAGGTAACGACCAATATCTTCTTGATAATAATGCCCTAATCTATTATGCCAGATTTTTAATGACTCTTCATCTAGTTCTGTTGAGTTTAAATTATACGTTGAAATATATACTATTGGTATTCTTATAACATTGGCTTTGTTTGACTTAAATTTACCTATCATTATATCATTTTTAAATAGTTTTAATATTGTATAATTTCTTTCATGCGATATATTTGCTATATATCCTTCCTTTGCTAGTCTAACACCACCTAAGAGGTTCTTATTAATATCCTTTGAATACAGTACTTTATTTAAGGTTATTGTGTTACCATTTATATTACCTTTAAATGTGCCAAATCCTTCAAATTTACAAACTGATTTGTTAGCACATCTCATAACTAGTTCCATTTCAGTAAAATCTTCAAGGATTGTCTTATCATTAGTTATATGTTCACTGGCCCCTGTATCGTATGTCCATATGGTTGTTTTGGTCTGAGAAGGAGTAATATAATCTAAAAGTAGACTTTGGTTTTTTATGTTTTGTGTAACATGATCACGTGATTTTTTATTTTTTATATCCAAAAAAAGTTTTGTATTTTTTACTGGAGAATCGGTTTCTGTATTTATTTCATTATTAGTTTTCGTCACGTGATTATCTTCTGATTGTTCAGAATTAATGTTTGGGTTAATTTTATTGGTGCTATCTAATTCTATGTTATCCAGGTTTAAACCGTGCATAGCCTGTATTTCTTCATAGCATGGTGTATTTTGTTCTTCCTTTCTAAATTCAATATTATTTAAGGTGTTGATTTTATTGTTTTTTCTTTTATTATAATTATTATGATTTCTTTTATTGTTTCTCTTATAATTATTGGTATTTTTATAGTGATTATTAGGTTTTCTTGAGTTATTATTTGCTGTTCCTAGAGGGTTGTAATAGCAGTCCTTTGCTAAGTGACCGGTTTTGTCACATATCATGCATTTTTTGTTATTATGATCGCTTTTATGAGAATATGAATTATATTTATATCTATTTTCAATATTATCTATGTCCATTGGATCATTAGTATCATTTGTAATTCTTAGGTTATTAACATCTGTTCTGTTAAATGTTTTGGGGTTAAATGGATCCCTTCTTGTCTTCCTATATGCTAGCATGGTAACT